>JAIRNN010000047.1 GCA_031257995.1 Spirochaetaceae bacterium
TCCGCTTCCCGCCCGCCGCCGCCCGGCCGGAACACTGCCGCCCGTGTTTTTATGCCTTCCGGCAGCTTTATAACCTTGCGTCCCCCTCTCATACGGCCCATGCGCGGGTATCGAACCGCTTCCGTGCCCGCACAAGGCGCTTTGTTTCCTTATCCCGCAAACACTTAATGAAATCTTTGGACGGATGCCCGCGGCCAAAGAGGGCAGGCGGTTTTCGCAGCCCTCTTTTTCTGTCAGGCTTCGGATTTTCTCAAGACATTTTTCCCCCATAGTAATCTTTCCTCCCTTTTCCGGTTTATCATGCCTTTTTGAAGATGTCTATGCCCTTAACTTGTTGACAGGGGAAAGTCTCCCCCTCGCTCCAGACCGCCGCCCGCAAGCGGGCTTAGGGTCTTACGCTACCTCCTCTCCAAGGACGTAGTCCCGGGCTCCGTCCCTAAAACTCCATCCCTACGGGAATTGAAAATGGATAACAGAAAATGACAGAAGTAAATGTCAAGCGAGGCTGTTTCAAAACCCTATGTTGCGGTGTGGGCAGACCTCCCCTGCGGCCACCTTTGGCCAGGACGCTCGAGGCTGTCTGTAACCCCTTTTTGGCCGTAAAGCGGACGGTGATCCCGGCGGAGACATAGGTTTGGCAGCGTTGTGGGCCGAAAACCGGGTCGTTATCGTCATCCCATCCGAGCGGGGGCTGTCCCAAGACAAGGTGCAGGCTATGGCCGCCGGAATCTTCGTTTTCGCCGACATTTCCACCGCCGCCCAGTCAACTTCCTCCGTCCCCTCAGGCGGCCCTTCCCACAAGATATCCGACTCGTACCGCTCTCCCCACATGTGCCCCTTCCGTCCCACGATTATGTTGAAACGTAAGGAAAACGTTTGTACCAGACGTTTTCCGCCAACTCTCTGTTTTTTCTCATAAATATATCCTCGTACCATATATATGCGGTTACCAGATGTCCTGCTTTAATCCCTATAGGGTTAATTCCCCGCCCTTTAGGGCGTAAATCTGGGTGCGGGGGATTTGTTCCCCCGCATACGCAAAGACTTCAAGGAGAAATCTTCAATACTCCGCCCTTCAGGGCGGGGATTATTTATTTTGAAACAACTTCTCTTTCAATAGTAAAAGTTAACGCTGATTTTCATTTTGAAATCGAAATTGTTGTCGGTGCGCCCCCTTGTAACTTTTTTGATTTCCGTTTATCGTATAGCCATAATTATAAGGAGGAACCATGAAAAAAATTCTGGTTGTTGTGTTGGGGCTGGTTGCGGCCATGGCGGTGTTTGCCGGAGGGAAGGCTTCCGGCACGGGAACAGGCGGGGCGGCTAAGCCGTCGGGGGACAATCTCAAAGTGGGCTTTGTCTATATCGGCAGTATCCACGATGAGGGGTATACCCAGGCGCACGATAAGGGGCGGCTGGCGGTTGAGGCGTTGGGGATACCGTGCCTCTATGTCGAGAACGTGCCGGAGAATGCGGACTGTGAGAAGGTGATCCGGGATTTGATCGATCAGGGGTGCAACGTGATCTACACGACGAGTTTCGGGTTTATGGACTGGACGATCAAGGTCGCGGCCGATTTCCCCAATGTGTATTTCGGCCATTGTTCGGGGTACAAGACGGCGGCTAACGTTTCGACCTATTTCGGCAAGATTTACCAGGCGCGTTACCTTGCGGGGATTGCTGCCGGTTACAAGACGAAGGTGAACAAGATTGGGTATGTGGCGGCGTTTCCGATCCCTGAAGTCATTCGGGGGATCAACGCCTTCACGTTGGGGGTTCAGTCGGTGAATCCCGCCGCGACGGTTGAGGTGATCTGGACGAACACCTGGTACGACCCGGCGGTGGAGAAGCAGGGGGCTATCGAGCTTCTCAACAAGGGGTGCGATGTGATTGCCCAGCATCAGGACACGACCTCGCCGCAGATTGCCGCTCAGGAACGGGGGGCCGCCGCGATTGGTTATAATGTAGCCACGCCGAATGCCGCGCCGGGGGCCTATCTTACCGCGCCGCTCTTTCACTGGGAAGTGTTTTATCTCGATGATGTGAAGAAGGCGCGTGACGGGACATGGAAATCCCGCGCCTACTGGGAAGGGTTTTCCAACGGCACGGTAACGCTGGACACGCTCACGGCAAACAACGATCCCCGCGCTCCGGCGGCCATTGCCGATGCGGAGGCGAAGGTCAGGGCCGGAACGTTGCATCCGTTTGCCGGCCCGCTCGCCGACCAGTCCGGTGCTGTGAAGGTGCCCGCCGGGACCACCATGACGGACGACGAGATCTGGAACATGGGCTGGTTCGTGAAGGGCGTTATCGGCGTTATCCCGAACTAGATTTAAGAACAGGTCCACAGATTACACTGATTACACAGATTTTTTGTTTGTATCAACACTTTTCTTGCGTTAGTGTGATTTGTGGTTCTTGTGATGGCGCTGTGATGTGGTTGGGCCGGGGCTTTCCCCCTATGGGGGAATGGATAATTGAAAATGGAAAATGATCGGGGACTGTGCGGTTCATTCCTGTCATTTTCCACTATCCATTTTCTATTTTCAATTCCGCCGAAGGCGGCGGATGGGGTCTTAGGGGCGGGAGCCCCTAGGAGAGGGGGTAGCGGAGGACGGTATAAAACCGCCTAAGCGCGAGGCGCTTGGGCGGTTTTATGCTGGCCGGAGCGAGGGGGAGGCTTCCCCCCTAAAACTCTTCAAGGGAGTTTCATGTCTTATATCGAGATGTCCCATATTTCAAAACGATTTGCCACGGTGCTGGCGAACGACGATGTGAGTCTTGCGGCGGAGCGGGGGGAGATTCTCGCGCTGCTGGGGGAAAACGGGTCGGGGAAGAGCACGCTGATGAATATGCTGTCGGGGATTTATATTCCTGACGCGGGGTCGATTGCGATTGGGGGGAGGCCCTGCGCGTTCCGGTCGCCTGAGGACGCTATTGCGGCGCGGGTGGGGATGGTTCACCAGCATTTCAAGCTGATTCCGGTGATGACGGCGTGGGAGAATATCGGGCTTGGGGAACGGCGGGGCGGGGAGAACTCGTTCGGTCCGGCTAACTCGTCCGGCTCGTTTAATTCGTTCGGTTCGCTTAATCCGTTCAACCCATTTAATCCGTTTATCGACAAAAAGCGGATCAACCAAAAAATCACGAGCATAGAACAACAATTCGGGCTGCGCACGGTTCACGACAAGAAGGTTTACGATATGGCGGTCTCGGAGCGGCAAGCGGTGGAGATTTTGAAGGTGCTCTACCGGGGGGCCGAGGCGCTCATTCTGGACGAGCCGACGGCGGTGCTGACGCCGCAGGAGATCGGGTCGCTGTTTGCGATGTTGCGGAATATGAAGGCGGCGGGGAACGTTATCATCATCATCACCCACAAACTGAACGAGGTTCTGGAGATTAGCGACCGGGTGACGGTGTTGCGGAAGGGGAAGGCGGTCGGGACGGTGAAGACGGCGGACACATCGGCGCGGGAACTGACGGAGATGATGGTGGGGGCGAGCGTGTCGCTGGAGATTCGCCGCGAGGATGCGGCCCCGCACGATAATAAAGCGCCGGTTCTGGAGGCGCGTTCGCTCAACTACCGGAATGCCGAGGGGGTGGACGTGCTCCGGGATATGTCCTTTTCGCTTTATGGCGGGGAGATTCTCGGTGTCGCGGGGATTGCCGGGAGCGGGCAGCGGGAACTCTGCGAGATCATCGCGGGCCTCCGCCGGGCGGAAAGCGGCTCGATACTGTTGCAGGGCGAGAATATGGCGGGGCTCTCGCCTCGCGCCATTAAGAATCGCGGGGTGTCCATGAGTTTTGTGCCGGAGGACCGGCTGGGGATGGGGCTGGTCGCGGGGATGAACATTACCGACAACGTGCTGCTCCGGTCCTACGAGAAAACGCCGGGAATGCTCGTTGACCGGCAGGAGGGCCGCGTTCTGGCAGAAAAGATTGTGGAACGTTACGATATATCCACGCCGTCGGTGTCCCATCCGGTGCGAAAACTGTCGGGTGGGAACATACAGAAGGTGTTGCTGGGCCGGGAAATCGAGCTGGAACCGCAGGTGCTGATCACCGCCTACCCCGTGCGGGGCCTCGACATCGGCGCGTCCTACAGCATCTACGATATGCTCAATGAGCAAAAAAAGAAGGGGGTAGCGATTTTGTATCTCGGCGAAGACCTCGACGTATTGATGGAACTCTGCGACCGCATCATGGTGATCCATGCCGGGGCGGTGATGGGCACTGTCGATCCCCGCAACTCCACTAAGGAAGACATTGGCGCGTTGATGCTGGGGGGCCCTGCGGGGGCTCCCCTGGGGGGCGGCGTGTTGGGAACAAGCGGCGTAGTCCCCCTCCGGGGGACAGAGCGCCCCGGCCCTGCGGGGCAAGCCCTGCCGGGGAAAAAGGCGGGGCGGCGATGATACGGGTTGCGTCAAGGCCGGAGCTTACCGGTTTTCGGGAGAAGTTGCAACGCGCCCTCGCCATCGCCGCGGCTCTCGCGGCTTCCGCGCTTTTTATCCTTCTCATCGGCTACAACCCGCTGGACGTATTTGCCAAGATCATCGCCGGTTCGCTGGGGACGGCCTACCGTTTTCGGGAAACGATACACAAGGCCATCCCGCTGGGAATTCTTTCGCTGGGCACCGCCGTGGCGTTCAAGATGAAGTTCTGGAATATCGGGCAGGAAGGACAGTTCTACCTTGGCGCGTATGGGGCCTCCCTCATTGCCTTTTCCTTTCCCGATATGCCCTCGCCATTATTGCTCACCTTCATGTTCCTTGCGGGCTTTGTGTTTGGCGGCCTCTGGGCGCTGATCCCCGCCCTGTTAAAGGCGCGTTTCTCGACCAGCGAGACCCTCGTTACGCTGATGCTCAACTATGTGGCCGTCAAATGGATCTCCTATCTCCAATACGGCCCGTGGAAAGACCCGCAAGGTCTGGGCTTCCCCAAGATCGCCTCGTTCAGCAGGAACGCCGTCCCGCCCAATCTCTTTGGCATCCACTTAGGCTGGGTAATTACCCTCTGCCTCGCGGCCCTCGTCTACCTTTTGCTCAAGCGGACCAAGCTCGGCTACGAAATCGACGTGCTGGGCGAAAGCGAGGCGACCGCCCGGTATGCGGGAATCCCCGTCTTCCGCGTGATGATCGCCGCCATCCTCATCTCAGGCGGTCTCTGCGGCGCGGCGGGAATGTTGCAAGCTTCGGCGGTGGAACGCTCTCTCTCGGACCAACTCTCAGGCGGACTGGGCTTCACCTCGGTCATCACCACGTGGCTCGCCCGTCTCAACCCGCTGTCGATCATCGTCACGTCCTTCCTGTTCTCCCTCTTGATCCAGGGCGGCAACTTCCTCCAGAGCAGTCTCCAAATCCCCGCGTCCATCTCGCTCGTCCTCCAGGGGATAATCATCTTCTTCGTGCTGGGCTCGGAGTTCTTTCTCCGCTACCGGCTCGTATGGACGAGGGCGCGCACTGCGCGAATGGAAAATTGATAATTGAAAATTATGGGATAGAACGCGCAGTCTTCAAAGTCAGATAATTGAGCCTGTTCCAAAACTCATTTGTATTTGGGGGCAGTTCTGTCAGTTGACAAAGAGGTAAGGAATTGACCGCGAAGGCGGTTAGTAAACCGCTGAGGCGAATAAGGATAAATGCGCGCTGATTTGACAGCCGATTGGCTTTACAAGCAGTCTTGAAGGCGGCTTTCTACAAAAGCTGACAAAACAGACGAATTGGCAATAAAAGGCACGACTGCCGGTGAAAACCTTCTGCGCCTCAGTACCGCAGTGCTGATGCATGGATAAAAAGGCGGGGCTTTTTTGCCACCGCACCGTGCCACAGGAATGGCAGAAACGCCCTCAACGTTTCGCGCGCGGCATTGGGTGCCTTTGCGGTTAAAATTTCTTGAAGGGTTGCTGTAAATGTGGTTGTTCTAAGATTTGCTTGGGGTTTTGAAACAGGCTCAATTATCCATTTTTAATTTCCCTTAGGAGTTGTGAAATAATAACTTGAACAAATTGTGATGATGTGCTATACTGTTTTCAAGACAAGAATGCGGGGGGTGAAAACAGTATGGAAGAACGGATTTTGCGGATGAAGCCGT
>JAIRNN010000076.1 GCA_031257995.1 Spirochaetaceae bacterium
TTTCACTCATTTGTAACCCCATTTGGGCATCCTCCAGATACCCTTTCGTTTAATTTAGGTTACCTTTTCTTTCTGTCTCAAACCCGGCCTTTCGGTTACATTTTCGATGTCTCACTGCGGCCCCTTGACAAGTCAAAATTTCGCGTTTATTATTATTGAGGCTGTTTCAAAACTTGGGGTCTTGAAACAGCCTCTGTTTTCAGCGCAATTTTGCGTGAAATTCTATAACGAGAGGAGAGAAATATGGCAAACATTATCGGAAGTCCTTCCCGGTACATTCAAGGGAAGGGAGAGTTGGCGAATATCGCCGTATATGCGGCTAATCTGCGCCGGAAAAGGATCTTCGCCTTGGTCAGCAAGTCCGGAAAAAGCAGGGTTGAAAATATCCTGTTGGAAAGCGTGAAGAAAACCGGCAGTACCGTAACCTTCGAGATTTTCAATGGTGAATGTTCGGCTAACGAAATCAAGCGTGTCTATAACTCGCTTAAGGCTTCGGACTCTGATGTTATCGCGGGTATCGGCGGCGGCAAGATACTCGACACCGCCAAGTCCGTCGCGGAGGATGCGGGGATCCCCATTCTTATCGCTCCGACTATTGCTTCAACCGACGCTCCCTGTTCGGCGCTCGCGGTGGTGTACACCGATGACGGCGTGTTTGAGCGTTATCGCTTCCTCAACCAGAACCCCAACATCGTACTGGTAGATACCGGTATTGTAGCCGCCGCTCCGGTCAGGCTGCTGATTTCCGGCATGGGCGATGCGCTGGCCACCTATTTTGAGGCCCGATCTTGTTTACAGAAAGATGCCGGTAACTGCGTGGGCGGAAAAACCACCCTTACCGCTCAGGCAATCGCCCGTCTCTGTTACGATACCCTTATCCGCGACGGCAAAAAAGCCGCTACTGCCCTGGAGAAAGGGGGTTGCACCAAAGCGGTAGAAAATATCATTGAGGCCAATACCTATCTTTCGGGCATTGGGTTTGAGAGCGGCGGTCTTGCCGCGGCTCATGCTGTCCACAACGGCCTTACCGCGCTGCGCGAGACCCACGCCTTTTATCACGGGGAGAAAGTCGCTTTTGGAACCATAGTCCACTTGGTTCTTGAAAACGCGCCTGCCTGCGAACTTGAGGAAGTCCTCAAATTCTGTACCGATGTGGGTCTGCCGATAACCCTCGCCGATCTCAATGTGAAGGATCCCTCCGAAGCCGCGCTCAGGGAAGTTGCGGAAAAGACTGCGGTACCCGACGAGACTATCCACAATATGCCTTTCACCGTGACGCCGGAAACCGTATATGACGCCATTCTCGGCGCCGATGCCATCGGAACACGCTGGAAGGCGTCTCTTTGTAAGTAAACCTTTTTGCGATGGCCGTTTGCGCTTGAGCTGAACGGCCATCGCATCATCTTTAGAATAGAGTCTGACAATAATGGGGAGACATTATTGAGCCTGTTTGAAAACTCGCTCGTGTTTTGGAACAGGCTTTAAGGAGAACAACAATACCACTTTTCCCTTCCCCGAAGGGGTTTCCCCCGCCAACTCACTGTTTGTTTCCCTGTAACTATTCCAAAAGTTTTGTTTTTTTAGTAGTATAAGCGCGTTTATGTTATAATCTGATGTATCAAAGAGGAGTAGCCATGAATCTTGTGAAGAGGCTCTATTCAAAGAATTTTTTTGTGTTTAATCTCGTGCTGGTCGGCGTGATTTTCGGGTTTTCGCTGGCGTTTCTGTCTTTTTCCTGTTCGTCGCCGCAAAAAAAGGTCGGCGCGCAGCAAAGTTCGGTCGTTATACCGCAGAGTTCGCTGGAAACGGCGGAGAGTTTGCAGAATGTGTTCCGGGCGGTTTCGGAAAAGGTGCAGCCTTCCGTGGTGGCGTTGAAGACGGAGTCGGTGCAGCGCCAGCAGGTGCCTCAGTTTGACGGGGTCCCTTGGGAATGGTTCTTCGGGCCGCGCGGCAACGACGGGCAGACGCCCCGCCAGCGGGAATTCCGTTCTCAGGGCTTGGGGTCGGGATTCATCGTCCGGCAATCCGGCGACACGTACTATGTTCTGACCAACAACCATGTCGTGGCGCAGGCGGACAAGATCGTGGTCGAGGTGAACGACGGCTTGGCAACGTCTTATGACGCGGCGGTTGTCGGGTCGGATGAGCGCAAAGACCTCGCGATGGTGTCGTTCAAGTCGAAAGAGAGTTACCCGCTGGTAACGCTGGGTGATTCGGATAATGTGCATGTCGGCGATTGGGCTATCGCGCTGGGGAACCCGCTTAACTTCATGTTTTCCGTGACAATGGGGATCGTGAGCGCGGTCGGTCGTCAGGGCGGGCCGGGGAATACGATTAACGACTTTATCCAGACGGATGCCTCGATTAACCAGGGGAATTCGGGCGGGCCGCTGGTGAACATTCGGGGTGAGGTCATCGGTATCAACACGTGGATCGCGTCGAGTACCGGGGGCGGTTCGGTTGGTCTGGGTTTTGCCTCAACAATTAACGGGGCCAAGCGGACGATTGACGAGTTTATCGACAAGGGTTCGATCAGTTACGGGTGGCTGGGTGTTACCTTGCAAGAGGCGGGCCGGGAAACGTTGCAACAACTCGGCGTTGAAGGCCGGCAGGGCGCGCTGACCACGATGGTCTTCACCGGTTCTCCGGCGGATAAGGGCGGCATTCAGCCCGGCGATTACATCGTTCAGCTTAACGGGAATTCCGTCCGCAGCGTCCCCGATTTGCAACTCAAGGTCGGCGACATAAAGCCGGGTGAACGCGCCCAGTTCAAGGTGGTTCGTGATAAGACAGAACGGGATATTACGGTTCGTATCGAAGAACGGAACGACGAGACTGCCGCAGACAACAGTAAGCTGTGGCCGGGTGTTTCGGTTACGCCGCTGACCGACGATATTCGGGAAGAGTTGAGTGTCGAAAAGTCGGTGGAAGGTGTTGTGGCTATCGGCGTTACGCCCAAGAGTCCGGCGGACATTGTTGGGCTTGCGGGCCGGGATGTCATCACGGCGGTGAACGGCGAGCCGGTACGCGATGTTGCCGCGTTCTACAAGATTCTGCGCGAAAAAACGGTCCGCGAACTCTGGTTCGAAGTCCGCCGGGGCGCTTCCACCGTAGAAACATTGCGCTTCAAACGCTAACCACCTGCCGTGGAGGCAATAGGTTGCGGCGAAAGAGAGCGGCCTGTCCCCCCTATGGGAGGCCCCGGAAGGACTTCCCTTGGGCGCGGCGCACGGGGAATAGGCGGCGGCTTCCCCCTACAAGGAGGATGGGATGTTCAAGCGCGAGTGCCCGCCTCCACAGATGATGCCGCATGGCGGCACAGATGAGACATGCGGATTTTTCATACCGGACGCTGCTTCATCTGTGCTAAGCTGCGATTAACCGTGATGAAGCCCGTGATTAAGTGTCCCCTCCTCCGGCGAAATAAGCTTCCGAAACGCGGCCTCGTCTATGATGGAAACGCCCAATTCCCGCGCCTTTTTGTTCTTGGCGGAGCCCGATTTGGGGGTGTTGGTAACGAGGTAGGACAGGTCTTTGACTACGGAGGATTTGGCCGTGCCGCCTAACGCTTTCACCTTGGCTTCGGCTTCCTGGCGTTTCATGGTGATGAGTTCTCCGGTGAAACAAAACGAGACCCCCTCAAGCGGGAGCCCGGTCGCCTTAGGCGGGGCGATGGTGATGTATTTGAGTACCTCGTCTATCTCGGCGGTGGTTTGTTCTAAGTTTTCCTTGATGGCGGCGGCCCGGTCTTTCGCGATGCCGTACACTGCGACAAGTTGTTCGATGCTGGCGGCGCGTAGTTTTTCGAGCGTGTTGTAACCCGCCGCGACAACCGCCTCCATCAACACTTCGCCGATACCCTCGAAATCGAATCCGGCGACAAACGCGGCGAGCGGGATCTCCCGTTTTTTGCGGATGTTGTGCACCACCTTGTCCGCCGTGAGCTCTCCCATCCGGTCATACTGCGCCAACTCGCCGGGTTCGAGCGTGTAGAGGTCGGCGATGTTGGTCACGCGGCCCTTTTCAAACAGCCGGTTGATCAGCTTGTCGCCGAGTTCGAGGATTCCCATGACGGTAATCCATTTTTGCAGCCGATGCAAGAGCCGTTTCGGGCAGGCGGCGTTTGGGCAGTAGAGCCGGGTGCCTTCGTCAACCAGTACCGTACCGCAGACACCACATTGCTGAGGAAGCACGATATCTTCGGTCAAGAGGGAGTTCTCTTCCGCCAAACGTTCGATCTTGGGGATGATCTCGCCGCGTTTCACGATGACCACCCTGCTGCCGATCTTTAGTTTCAGGCTGCGGATCATGGCCGGGTTGTTGAGGCTCGCTCGTTGAACCGTCGTCCCCGCGAGGCGCACGGGTTCCACGATGCCGACCGGCGTGTAGGTAGCCCCCGATTCGCTCCATTCGACCGCCTTTAACGTACTCACCGCCTCCTCCAGCGTGAATTTAAACGCGATCTGCTTCTCAGGCCGGGACTTCTTCAAATCGTCGGGATCGGTTATCGGGTCTTTGACGACAAGACCGTCAATGTCGTAGGGCAGCGTGTCCCGCATATTCGCCACATCTTTTCGCAGCCGTATCACGGCCTTTGAGGTTGGACATTCCTGCGCCCACACCGTTTGAAAACCCTGTTTTTGAAGCCATTCGATCTTCCCGATCTCTTTGGCAAACGTCTTTTTGAATGCCTTTTCATTTTTGTCCAATTGAAACAGCGGAACCGATTGAGCCGTCTGAGCCGAAGCCGGATTATCCGATACGGCCGACACGTCGTAGGTGATCACCTTCAGGTTTTCACACCCCTCGCCGTCCTTCCGCCGCATAAGCCCGTTCGCCGCGTTCCGACAGTTCGCCTTGTCCGGGTACTTTTCCCGCCAAACCTCGCGGAACATCACCACTTCACCCCGAATGCCCCCCGAAAAGCCTGCCTCGATCTTAGGCAGAACGCCCCGCATTCTCTTCGCGTTCACCGTAATATCGTCCCCGATAACACCGTCGCCACGGGTCACGGCTCGCACGAGAACACCATCCTCATACTGCAACTCCAGCGACGCGCCGTCAAGTTTGTGCTGTACAACAAACGCGGACAACTTCATCTTCCGCGCCCAGTCCAGAAATTCCCCTTCATCCACAGCTTTGTCCTGACTCCCCATCGGAATGACGTGCCGCGCCTTGGGGAACCCGTCGGTTGTGTCCCTGCCGACCCTTTTCAAAAGCGGATGGTCCGGGGCGCGCCCCTTCAACTCGTCCCACAGCGCGTCAAATTCGGCATCCGAGATCTCCGCTTCGCCGTTGTAGTAAACATCCTGATGATACTTGATCAGCCTTTCTAGTTCCCCTACTCTATCCATAATTACCCTTTCACTAAGCAATTCCTCGTCCGTAGACGGTAACACCATAAATATAATCATTTTCGGTTCGTTTGTCTGTAAGGAACCGGCGGACGCTTACCCGTTAATAGTGACAAGGTACAAAAGGGAGGACTTCCCCTGTCAACAAGTTAAGCAAATAAAAGGTCCACAGATTACTCAGATTTTTGTTTCAAAACCTATTTTTAATCTGTGAAGCCATATGGCACAATCTGTGCAATCTGTGGACAAAAATTCTTAAGTTGTTGACAGTGGGAGACTTCCCGCGCCTTATCTTTTCTTAGTAAAACACTATTCATAGAAAAATCATGTGCCTGCTTGACATAATCACGAGTTTCCGGTATTCTATAGACTATTCGGGAGCCGGTTGTTTTGCGGCCTGCCCAAACACTGAAAAGGAGTATATGATGAACAAGTTGAAAAAGTCGTTTTTTGTCGTTGTCGCGCTGGCTCTTACCGTCGGCCTGACCGGTTGCGGAAAGCCCGCGACCCAAGCGGGAGAGGGGATCGCGGGGAAGTATGACAGTATCCTGCGTACCACTCAGGATTGGCCGACCTACACGGATCCTGCGGTAGGGAATGACCAGTCGGATGCCATCACCATGGCCAACCTCTACGATCCGTTTCTCTATCCCGATCTTAACGGGGAACCTGCGCCCCATATTGCGGCGGAATGGAGTGTGTCGGACAACGGTCTTGAGTATACGTTTACCATTCGGGACGGCATAAAGTTTCACAGCGGCAACCCTCTTACGGCGGATGACGTGGCGTACAGTATGAAGCGGATGCTCACGATAGGGGAAGGTTTTGCCTATCTCTATAAAGGCGTTGTGAAGGATGTCCAGGCTCTCGACTCGAAGACGGTAAAATTTGTGCTTGAGAATTCTTTCGGGCCTTTCCTCGGCTCTCTCATCCGCTTCATGATCGTGGATTCCAAAGTGGTTGCCGAACACTATGATAAGAGTACTTCCACTTATGGGGAATTTGGTGATTACGGCAAGACGTGGCTTTTGACCAACGATGCCGGTTCGGGCCCCTACCGGGCAATAGACATCAAACTCGAAGAGTATGTGCTGGGTGAAAAGTTCGACGACTATTTCCTGGGCTGGGATCCCGCAGCACCTGAGTACTTCCAGATTTCGGGGGCGGTGGAGCCGGTTTCGGTGAAGACCGCTATGGCAAACCGGGAACTGGAGATTACCGACCAGATACAGCCGATGGAAAACTTTATCGCGATGGACGCTATCGAGGGGATTGATGTGGTAGCCTACGACTCGGCGCAGACCTTTGGCGTGTCGATGAACACGAAGAAGGCCCCCACCGACGACGTTCATTTCCGCAAGGCGCTGGCCTATGCCTTTGACTACGAGACGGTGATGACCGACATCTATCCCGGCGCTATCCCCGTGAAGGGGCCGGTTCCTTCCAACGTGCCCGGAAACAACCCCGATATTCCCCGTTATACCTACGATCTGGAAAAGGCGAGGGCGGAGTTGGCGCTCTCCAAATACGCGGGGGACCCGGCGGCTCAGCGGATTGAACTGGTCTGGTGCGCCGAAGTGCCGGAGGAAGAAAAGATTGCCCTCCTCATCAACGCGAACCTTTCCCAGTTGGGGATCGCGGTCGATATTGTAAAACAGCCTTTTGGTTCCATGATCGAATCGGCCCAGAGTATCGAATCAACGCCGAATCTTTCCATTGTTCTTACCGCGCCCAGTTATTTCGAGGCGGGGGCGGTGCTGAAAAGCCGGTACCACTCATCCTCATCAGGAACGTGGGAGCAAATGGAGTGGATTTTGGACCCCGTGCTGGATGCCGCCATAGACGACGCGCTGTCCACGCCGGACCGGGATCTCCGTTTCGAGAAGTACCGCCAAATTCAGGAGCAGATATACGATCTTTGCCCCACGATTTGGATGTTCAGTCTTGCGGAACGGCGGGCTTATCAGTCGGGTTATGTGGAATGGCCGGTAGCGGAACTCATCAAGCAGGGCGCGGCCTTCGTGTTTCCGATGGGGTACAACGTGATTGCCCGCAACACCAGAGTATATCCGGACCGGCGGCGTTAGCCTGACAGGTTTTGATGCGTATCATCAGAAAACTGCTGACCTATATTCTGGTTCTGGCGGGGCTTTCCATACTTGTGTTCTTTATCGCGCGGGTTATCCCCGGAGACCCCGCGCGGCAGGCTTTGGGGCCGCGGGTGCCGGAGGAGACCGTACAAGCGTTGCGGGTCGAAATGAGTCTCGACAAACCCTATCCGGTTCAATACCTTCTCTGGCTTAAAGGCGCGGTCAAGCTGGATTTGGGGAAGTCCCTCCTCACCCGGCGTCCGGTAATCGACGACATTCGGGAATACCTGCCGGCGACGCTGGAAATCGTCTTTATCTCGGCTCTGTTCATGGTCGTGGGCGGAGTGCTTCTGGGGATTCTTGCCACAAAATTTGCCAACACCTGGCTGGACGGACTTATCCGCATATTCTCCTATCTGGGGATCGTCTCTCCGGCTTTCGTGTGGGCAATCATATTCATCCTCGTTTTCGGCTATGCCTTTCCCATCTTTCCCACTACGGGCAGGGTGGCTCTGGCGATCCCCTCGCCGGCGCATATTACCGGTATGTACACGCTTGACTACCTCCTCGCGGGGAATATGCGGGGGTTTGCCGATGCCTTGAAACACCTGATCCTCCCGGCGGTGGCCCTGATGCTGGGCGGGATGTCCCAGGCGGCGCGGCTCACCCGTACCACGATGCTGGAAAATTCCGCGAAAGACTTTATCCTTGCGGAGCAAGCCTACGGTGTGCCGGAGAGGAACATATTCTTCTCTTATTTGTTAAAACCGTCGCTTATCCCCACGGTGTCGGTGATGTCCCTGGACGTGGCGGCGCTTTTCGGCAACGCCTTTCTGGTGGAACAGTTGTTTAACTACCCCGGCCTTTCCCGTTACGGGATGCAGGCCATGCTGAATAAGGACCTGAACGCCATCTCCGCCGTGGTGATGATTCTGGGGCTTGTCTTCATCCTGGTCAACGTCGTCATTGATATTGTAGTTTCCTATCTTGATCCGAGGATAAGGCTTATGGGGAAAACGCAGTGAACATTGCGGGCAACATCTCCGCCGGGGAAGCGCCGAAACGGCGGCGGTTTGAGACGGCGCAAAAGTTGTGGTATAAGTTCACCCTCAACAAGATGAGCGTGGCGGGACTGGTGATCATCCTCCTCGTTATTTTTCTTGCCGTTTTTCAGCCTGTGATTGCGCCTCATCCCGGCCACGCCGGGGCTTTCGTCGATTTCAAGCAGGCGAGCCGTCCCCCCGGCTCTGAGTTCCTGCTGGGTACCGACACGATGGGCCGGGATATTTTAAGCCGGATACTCTTTGCCTTCCGGGGAGCGCTCACGATGGGTGTGGGGGTGCTTGCCGTGGTGGTACCCCTTGGCGGCGCGCTGGGCCTCCTCGCCGGTTATTCAGGCGGGTGGCTCGCGACGCTCATCATGCGGATTACCGATATATTCCTTGCGCTGCCGCCTCTCATTTTGGCCCTTTGCGTTGGGGCGATCTTAAAGCCCACCCTGTTCAACTCCATGATGGCCGTCTGTATCGCATGGTGGCCCTGGTATACCCGGCTGGTCTACGGCATGGCTATGTCGGGGAAGAATGAGATGTATGTCAAGTCGGCGGAACTTCTGGGGGCCGGCGCGGGGCACATCGTGTTTCGGGAGATACTTCCCAACTGTCTGGGGCCCATCTTTACCAAGATGACGCTTGATATGGGGTGGGTTATCCTTACCGGCGCGTCGTTAAGTTTTGTGGGACTAGGGGAACAGCCGCCGGTTCCGGCCCTGGGAACGATGGTTTCAGACGGCGCGAAATTCATCCCCGGCCAATGGTGGATATCTATCTTTCCCGCTCTGGCGATCATGGTGATCGTGCTGGGCTTCAACTTTATGGGCGACGGCGTAAAAGATATGTTGTCCAGCGAGGAGTAACGTTTGGGCGAGAAATTGGTTCAAGTGAAAGACCTCCGCATCGGGTACCGGACGTTTGAAGGGTATACCAGCGTGCTGAACGGCGTGAGTTGTTATGTTGACAAGGGAGAAAAAGTCGGCATCGTGGGGGAAACCGGTTGCGGCAAGACGACCACGGTAAAGGCGATCCTCCGCATCCTCGTCCGGCAGGCGCGTATCACCGGCGGAGAGATAGACTTTGACGGCAAGAACGTTCTCAAAATGAACCGTGCCGAACTCGCCGTCCTGCGGGGGTCGGGTATCTCCATGATCTTTCAAGACCCCACGCTGGCGTTGAACCCGGTATTCACGATTGGCAGCCAGATGAGCGCCGTCATTCGTTATTCCGGAGAAAAAGGGGTGGAAAACAAGGATGTCCGGCAGGAACTGGCCGTGCGGGCATTGCGGGAAACGTCCCTTCCCGATCCGGAACGGATACTGCAAAGTTATCCTTTTCAACTTTCAGGGGGTATGCGGCAGCGTATCTGTATCGCGATGGCGATGGCTACCCCCCGGAAACTGGTCATTGCCGACGAGCCCACCACGAATCTGGATGTTACCATTCAGGATCAGGTGCTTAAAATCCTCAAATCACGGGTGGAAGAAAAGCAGAGCTCGCTCATTCTTATTACCCATTCGCTGGGTGTGGCGCGGGAGACGGCGGACCGGATATACGTGATGTATGCGGGAAACATGGTGGAAAGCGCCCGAACCGCCAGTCTCTTTAAGCGGCAGTTGCACCCCTATTCCCAGGCGCTTATGAGCTGCATCCCGAAACTTTCAGGCGGCGGTGTAGCCGAGGGCATCCCCGGACGGATACCCGGCTATCTTAATCCGCCGCCGGGCTGCCGTTTTGCGCCGCGCTGTCTCTATACGCGGGAAAAGTGCCGGCAGGAACAACCGCCGCTTGTTACTGTGGAAGAAGACCACGAAGCGGCTTGTTTTCTCTATGGCGGAGGAGGCTGAGTATGGGCGGGCTTTTGGAAGTACGCGGCTTGAAGAAATATTTTCCCGTAACCGGCGCGGCGCAGAAGAATCTCATGGTAAAAGCCATCGACGGCATTGACTTTGATATCCAGCCCGGCGAGACACTCGGCCTTGTGGGAGAATCCGGTTCGGGCAAGAGCACCACCGCTTTCACCGTGATCGGGCTCTACGCCGCGACCGCCGGAGAGATACGGTTTAAGGGGACGGACATCGGCGGCGGCGCAAAAAGGCGCCCTCTGGAGATCAAGCGGGACATTCAGATGGTGTTTCAGGACCCCGGAACCAGCCTTAATCCCCAGCGTTCTGTGGAACAGATACTTTCCCTTCCACTCTCGATACACGGCCTCTTCCGCCGGGGCGGGAAGCGGCAGCAATTGTTGGAACTCCTCGGCGCGGTGGAACTCCCCGAAGAGTATCTCTACAAATATCCCGCTTCCCTGGGCGGCGGCGAAAAGCAGATGCTTGCCATCGCCCGCGCCATCGCCACCAACCCTTCCCTGATCGTGTTAGATGAACCCACATCCTCCCTTGACGTATCGGTACAGGCCAAGATCATCAATATGCTGCTCAGGATACAGAAGCAGAAACGTCTCTCCTATCTGTTTATCACCCATGACCTGAGCCTTATGCGGAACATGGCGACCCGTGTTGCCATCATGTATCTGGGCAAGATTGCCGAGATCGCTCAAGCGGATGTCTTTTTTCAAAAACCCCTGCATCCCTACACCCAGATGCTGCTCTCCGCCATCCCCGTTGTCAGCGCGGAAGAGGAGATGCTGAAACCGAAGAGTGTCCATTCTCAGGGCGAGATACCCAGTCCGGTGAATGTGCCTGCCGGGTGCGGCTTCAACACCCGTTGCCCCTTTGCCCAGAGCCGCTGTCTCACCGAGGACCCGCCTATGACGGAACGGGAGCCACAGCATTTTGTCCGGTGCCACCGGATAGCCGAAGATAAGAGATAAGGTGGGGGAAGTCGCGTCAACGATGTTGCCGACCCCTCGTTCCGGTCTTGCGCCCATCCCCTCTGCGGGGGACACCCCCGCAACGCCCCCGCCTTCATCATGGGCTTGGATACACGGTGAACCACGAACCGTACGAACAGCCCGTTCGCGGCTCATTTCTTCCGCAAACGCACTCATAATCTTTCACCCATCACCGTTTATTTCTATTAAAAGACATCTTTGCCAAACCGTCTTTCAATCTCCGCGCGGACTTCCGATTTCAGGCTGGGGCAGTTGCTGAAAGCCCCGTCGTCAATGATGGTAACACTTGCGAATATCGTGATCGATTTCAGGCTGGCGCAATCGGCAAAAGCCACCATGCCAATGGTGGTAACGCTTGTGGGTATCGTGACGGAGGTCAGGCTGGAGCAATCGGAAAAAGCCCCCTCGCCAATGCTGGTAACGCTTGCGGGTATCGTGATTGATGTCAGGCTGCCGCAATCGGCAAAAGCATATTCGCCAATCCCAACAACGGCCTTCCCGCCGATAGTCGCAGGGATTATGACAGGTGTACCCTGTCCCTTATACTTGGCAATCACCACGCCGTTTTCCTCTGCCTTCGTGTCGAAGTCGGACGGGGCTTACGCGAAGAGTGCCGCTCCGCAAACCACTCATAGCGCAGCGAATGTTCCCCCTTCCCATGCACAATCTGTAACGCCGCCCCGTCCGCCGGTTTCCCCTTACGGACAAAGAGCTTCGTTCCATCCACGACCGTCAGCCATGAAGTAGTCATAATTGTTACCTATTCTACCCTATTTATTTCTGAGTAACATTCTGGAGTAACAGCCACCCTACAGGGGCTTTCAAGAGACCGGCGTGATGAGAGAAAGCGGCGATTCCTCATTCTCGGGGCCCCGAAGGGGCTTTCCTTGGGAGCGGCAGCTTGCCGTTTGCAACGAAGCGGCTACGGCAACATCGTTGCCACGACTTCCCCCTCTTGCCATCTTTCGGGTAGAGTTATGGTTGCCATTGTTGGAGATCATGGAGGTTATCGAGAAAATATGACGACGATTAGAATGGACAGGCTGATTAAGGCGGTTGGGGCGGCTTTGGATATTGTTGAGCAGGAAAAGGCTTGGAGCGACAACGCATCACGGGAAGCGGGTGGCGGCACTGGCCGGGGCGATGGGGTTGCGGCTGGGAATGAACGGACGGGAGTTGAGCGCCGTAACGAGTTGCGCACTGATGCATGATAACGCGCTGACGGAGATGATTTTGGCGGAACGGAAAGGGGGGAATGCCGGCGAGGCGTGGAGGCTGCACTGCGAATCGGGGCAGCGAAACATGGAGGCGCTTATTCCCGCATCCGATATAAGCGGGCACATCCTGTATCACCATGAATTTGCGAACGGGAGCGGGCCTTTTGGGAAGAAGGAGGGGGAGTTTCCTTTGGGGGCGGAACTGATTGGGATTGCGGATTCGATTGACGCCGCTCATCCTTTGCAGAATCTGCCGGAAAGCGAACTGGACGGGCTGCTTGGCCCGGTTTCGGAAAACAAGCAGGGGCTCTATACAAAGCGGTCGGCGGAGGCGCTGGTGGCGGTATTTGATAAGAATATGCTGTCCCTCTTGCGGGACGACAGGATTGCCGAGACTGCCGAGCGTTTTATCCCGGCGTGGGAGGTCGATATGGAGGATGAGCCGATATTCAACCTTGCCGGTTTTGTTACGCGGATCATCGACTACAAGTCTGAATTTACCCACAGACATTCCGTGCAGATTGCGAACAAGGCATGGCTTATGGGCGGGTATTATCAGTACGCTTATGAGGAAAAAACGAAACTCTATCTTGCCGCCGCGCTGCACGATCTTGGCAAACTTGCGATTCCGGTTACTATTTTAGAAAAACCGGGCAAACTCACCCGTGACGAATACAAAATCATAATGGGACACGCCGCGAAAACGCGCGAATTGCTTGAGGGAATTACCGGTTTTGAGGACATATGGAAATGGGCATCGAATCATCACGAAAAACTGGACGGTTCCGGCTATCCTTTCGGGAAAACGGCGGAGGCGCTGGACTTTAATTCACGTTTGATGGCCTGTATCGACATATATCAGGCGGTAAGCGAGGCGCGTCCCTACCACCCGCCGCGCAGCCACGAAGACACCATGCCGGTTCTGTACAGAATGTCGGACGAGGGGCTTATCGACGGCTACATAGCCTCAGGCCTGGACAAAGCGCTCGCCGCATATTCATTATCCGATGTCCCTGCCCCAAGGTGTCCGTTGGACACCCGGCATGCATGATGCCCCAGCCCTAATCACGGGCTCAATCCCATTTAACGTGGATAGCGCCATACATGGCGACACGGGTGAATGCGGATTTTTCACAGGAGGACTCTCTTAATCTGTGTTCATCCGTCCTGTCTGAGCCGACCCTATATATCTGCGGGCAAACGTGATAAAGGCTGTGATTAAGCCCCGCAACGGCCCCCATCCCGGCGGAGGGCCTGTCCCCTCATTATCCATTCCCCAAAGGGACATCCTGCTCACAACTTAGTGCCTAGCCGCCCAATGCCGTGCGGACGCACCAACGGTGTACTAGGCGGTACACCAGCGGTGTACTAACTTAATACGCAGATGGTGTACTAACTTAATACATCAGCGGTGTACTAACTCAATACACAGGTGGTGTACTAACTTAATGCACAGGTAGTGTACTAACTTAATACACCGGCGGTGTACTAACCTAATACATCGGCGGTGTACTAACTTAATACACAGATGGTGTACTAACTTAATACACCGGCGGCACGTTAGGTTAAAGTACTGTCAGTACTCTGGCCAACGTTGCCGCTTACGTCGTGAGTATGAAGTTGGTCTCGATGATGCGGACTTCTTTCAGCAGGGTTGTGCCGCGGGTATACTGCGCACATATCCGCGCCTTCCACTGTTTGCCGGTGGGGAGGACTAAGGCGATGATCGGGGGTTGTTCACCACGTAGTTGGCGGATGCCTTGATGGTTATCGACGGGTCATCGGACGCGGCAAAGCAGATGCCGGTCAAGGCGGGGTTTCCGAGGATATTGAGTTTCAAGCCTGAGATGGTGATGACATCGTTGGGGGTGAGCCGCTCATTTGTGGTGCCCGACCCATTGTCGAGGATATCCACGATGACCGCCCCGTCTCCGGCCACGCCCATCACCCGGACCTTTGAAGATCTTCCGCAGCTTCGAGAGCGCAATGACCGTGAGGTTGTGCTTCTGGGGGAGTATGGCTCAAGCTCGCTGTCGAAGGTGCCAAGCACTTTGAGGCGGGCGGTGAGGTTCGTGATGAGACATTTCAAAATGTAACCGAAAAGATTACCTGTAGGACATTATGAAAATGTAACTTTAGCTTTATGTATAGGCCAAAGATTGTCAACAGCCATATTCAGGTTATATTGCAATTCCACCGGATTAAGAGAGGATCGCGTCGCGGTAAGTTTGTCTTTTATCTCCTGCGGCAAAGCGGATTCTCAAAGCCTGCGGCAAGGCGTCTTGAGTTCTTTGCCGTACGTCTTGATAAACTTTGAACCCGCCCTTGTTTTAGCCAGCAGCTTCTTGTCGGGCATGAAAAAATTGACAAGGGGACAAAGGAATTGGCAAACACGGTTCAGGGCGGCGGGTTCCTCCCCCGTATCGTAACGCCAACAGCCGGCATAGTTTCGCGCGAAGGCGTTGTTTTTCTGCTCCGCGTAACAGTTGTCGTTTTTGTGG
>JAIRNN010000223.1 GCA_031257995.1 Spirochaetaceae bacterium
ATTATATACCGGATTACCTCTTTATGTCAAGAGAAATGTGCCTGTCTATGCCAAATACATTGCATCTTCTTATGTTTTTGCAAATAGACGGGGTATTTTTGGCGGAGTTAGGGCTTGAAAATAGGTAAACCCCACCCAAGGACTCTTGCCAATCCCGTCAAAGACATTGTAATTCTTGAACGCGATGACGATCCCGTACATGGGAATATAACAAAACAGTAGATACCAGACCGCCACCGGCAAGAAAAGAATATAGAGATACTTGTACCGGACTATCCCTGCCCCAATTTTTTTGTGCCCTTCGGCGGTTTTTAGCGCAACGATCAATTTTTCCATCCCTCATTTCCTCCATTTTTACCATTTTCGCAGTTGTAAAACAAGCAAAACCGGTAATGTTTCTTAATTATATTCATATATATGAATATATTGTTTATATATGAACTTATTATTCCAGTATAAGTCCGATATTCTTGCTTGTCAAGAAAAATTTTCAAAAAATTGCAAAAAACGAAACATTTTTTAACGTGATTTCGGCTGGCCCGCGACTATGAAGGGGTGATTCACGGTTAACCACAGATTGGACAGATGAACACAGATTTTTCACACTATGCGCCGCTTCATTTTCGTATATCCGCGCCATCTTTGGTTTCTTGTGATTGCTGTGATTAAGGCGGGGTCTTAGGGGCGGAGCCCGGGACTGCGTCCTTTGGAGAGGGGGTAGCGGAGGGCCAAACGGAGGGAGGTGCGGGCGTGCCTTTAAGCATGGACGTATCGACCGGAGAGCGGGTCGGAACGAGGGGTCGGCAACGAAGTAGCCGCGACTTCCCCCATAAAATATACCAACATTATTTCCATGCCTAAAGCAGTATAACAAAACGGCTGATACAGGCCTGTTATTTTGCGGATGACCCGCCGGGACGGCCGCCTGGATACTGGGAGTGAAATTTTCGCTGACTATTGACAATGGACAGCTGCTATCCTACGGTTTACCTATTTGTCTGGCCAAAATGTCGTAATTATTTGCCGGCAAATGAAACAGAGGGTTCGCGCCGTCTAGAAATTTCTGTCCGGAGGAGGTAAACTTTTCCCATGAAAAAACGGGCGCTTTTGTCGGTGTATGATAAAGACGGGATTCTCGATTTGGCAAGGTTTCTCTGCGGCGCGGACTGGGAGATTCTTTCTACCGGAGGGACGGCGGCGTATCTCAAACAGAACGGGGTCGCGGTAACCGATGTTGCCTCGGTGACGGGGTTTCCGGAGTGTCTTGACGGCCGGGTAAAGACGCTGCATCCGGCTATTCATGCGGGGCTGCTTGCTCGGCGGGAGGATGCGGCCCATCGGGAAACGATCGAAAGGCTGAACCTTGCTTTTATCGATCTTGTGGCGGTGAATCTCTACCCGTTTTTTGATAAGGTTCGTGAGGGGGCGCTGCCGCTCGAGGAGATGATCGAGTTCATCGACATCGGCGGCCCGGCTATGCTCCGTTCGGCGGCGAAGAATTTTGCCGAGGTGATCGTGCTCACCGATACCGCCGATTATGCTTTTGTAATGGAAGAAATGCGAAAGGGGAATATGTCGGCAGACGCGCTCTCCCCCGCCACGCGCCGCCGTCTTGCCGGGAAGGTGTTTAACCTGACATCGGCCTATGACGCGGCGGTTTCCCGGTATCTTTTGGAAACGGACGAATCGCGGGAGAGCGACGCGCCTTTCTGGAATATGGCGCAAAAGAAAGCGCCGTCCGCCCAGTTTCCGCCGCTTCGTTACGGGGAAAACGCCCATCAGAAGGCGGCGTTATACCTTTGCGCGGACCGGCCCGGCGCGCTTGCCGCGATGGAGCAGCTTTCCGGCAAGGCGATGGGCTACAACAACATTCGTGATCTTGACCTTGCGTGGAAGGCCGCCTCGTCTTTTTCAGGCGATCCGGTTTGGAAGGACGCGCCCGTTGCCGCCGTTGCGGTAAAACATATCAGTCCCTGCGGCATCGCGCTGGGAAAAACGCCGCTTGAGGCGTATATGAAGGCCCGTGCCTGTGATCCGGTTTCCCTATTCGGCGGCATCGTGGCCGTCAACGCGGAAATTGACGCGGATTGCGCCCGAAAGATGGCGGAAACGTTTTTAGAGATTGTTGTCGCGCCGGATTGGACGGCAGAAGCGGTGGATATTCTGCGGAAACGGAAAGATCTCCGTGTCATAAAGGCCCCGCGTGTACCGCAGGACCTTTACGAGATCGTCAGCGTGGACGGCGGTATCCTCGTGGAGGAATGCGACACGGCCCGTGATGACGGCTGGAATGTCGTGACGAAACGGGAACCCGATCCATGCGACATTGCCGACCTGCGTTTTGCGATGCGGGCGGTTCGCTGGGTACGGTCAAACGCCATCGTGGTGGCGAAAGACCTGGCCGCCGTCGGCATCGGCGGCGGAGAAACCAACCGGCTGTCCGCCGCAACGCTCGCGCTGGAACGGGCCGCCGCATCCACGAACAACGCGCGAGTGCTCGCCTCCGATGCCTTCTTTCCTTTCCCCGATACTGTGGAAGCGGCGGCAAAGCGGGGCGTGGCTTCCATCATTCAGCCCGGCGGCTCAATTAAAGACCATGCGTCGATTGACGCTTGCGACAGACTGGGATTGGCGATGGTCTTCACGGGAACGCGGCATTTCAGGCACTAAGAGATAATTCTGTTTGTTCCCAGATAGAACCAGTTTAATTTGGCTGGATTTGTATTTTGGCGCGCACCCCCTTTTTACTTAGAAAAAATTATGGCGCAATGCGGACCTTGACAAGCCGGCTGGAGAGGTGTATACTATAACCATAGTAATGGTTGAACAGCACGGACAGAAAGTCCGGTGTCCAGATTTACAATTTTTAACGCTAGGAGGCGTATATGGCTAATTTAAAGGGCAGCAAAACCGAGGAAAACTTGCAGACGGCTTTTGCTGGAGAATCGCAAGCTCGGGGCAAGTATTTCTACTTTGCCGCGAAAGCAAGAGAAGAGGGGCATGCTCGTGTCGCCCGGATTTTTGAATAAACCGGCAACAACGAATACGAACACGCAAAAATCTGGTTCAAGTATCTGGAGGGGATCGGCGGTACCGCCGACAACCTCAAGGCTGCTGCTGCTGCGGGTGAAAACTATGAGTGGTCGGACATGTATGCGGGTTTTGCGAAAACTGCAAAAGAGGAAGGCTTTTCCGAGATCGCGGAACGTTTTGAACAAATCGGCGCTATTGAAAAACAGCACGAGGCACGTTACAAAAAACTGCTTGAGACCTTGGGCAAGATATCCGCAGACAGAGATTTCTCCGCTTGGCGCTGTATAGTAATTCTGCTTTACAATACCGAGAACATCTGCTATACTATGATGTATGGCATACGATACGAAATTCAGAAAGCGTGTAATTGAATATAAAGACGCTGGGCATACATTTAA
>JAIRNN010000232.1 GCA_031257995.1 Spirochaetaceae bacterium
AGGAAAGGGATACGTTTTTCCAAGGATCCGCAAATGCATAAAATCGCTGTCGCTTTGGTGATTAACTTCTGGTTCTTTCACAGGATTATCGGTTAAGCAACATCTTTCGCCCACGACCGTGATTTCAAAATCTGATGTTTTGAAATCGCTATGGTAATTCAGTGCTTAATCGTGAAAATTTTTCACGTTTGATTTTAATATTTTAAGGAGAAACGCTATGGAAAAAGAGTATGAGGTAGTATGGCCTTTGGGTAAATCGGGAATGAAGACGGGTTCTCTTGCCCCCCCGTCTTTCGGATCTGGAAGAAAAAACAATTCTGGAATTGTCTCATTATTCCTACAGGGGCGATGATATATTCCCTATCCTTCGGGAAACGCTCAAAAAACGGTATAAAAACATTAAAATAATTGATTATGACCAGTGGGGGAATTTCAGAGATTATCGGAAATACGGAGTGGAATTGGAAAAATATGACAGCCTCGCGGAGTTGCTCAAAAAAGACAAGGTAGATGCCGTGATAATCGGTATAGGTGCCTGCGGGGCCTGTACGCCTGCGGTAACCCGTACGTCCGCCGCGATCGAAAAATGCGGTGTCCCCACAGCGTCAATAATTATAAGCGGCTTTTTGGCCCAAGGGAAACTCGTCGGCAAAAGTCAGGGTCTTCCGGGTATCGGTCTTGCCGAATATCCCGGTACCATGATGACCGACAGCATAGAGCAGCTCACCGATAAAGTAAACAATACCCTTATCAATAATGTCGTTAAATGCCTTACAAGCGCGGAAGTTTCCCCTGTCGAAAAAGAAGTGCCCACAGTAACTGAACCGGGCATGCGGGACATCGTTTTCAAAGGCGACATTATTGGGGTGAACGATTATTATTATGATCAGCTTTGGACAGACGGACTCCCCATTATACCGCCGACCATAAAAGAGGTTGAAAAATTTCTGGCCTATACCAGCCGGAAACACGAAGAGGTTATATCGGTATTAATGCATGAGAACCGGGAGGCGACCATCTGGAATACCGCCGTTAACGGTGTCATGGCAGGATGCCGGCCCGAATACATGCCAATCCTCATTGCGATAGTGGAAGCCATATCCGTGCCGACTTACCGGATACAGGACAGCGGTATTACCCCCGGGATAGAGCCGCTCATCATTATCAACGGCCCCATTATTAAGGAACTGGATTTCAATTACGACCAAGGGGTAATGAGGATCGGTCGACGTCCGAATTCAAGTATTGGTCGTTTTCTGAAACTGTTTATGCGTAATATTTGCGGTTTCCGCCTTCCGCCGGGAGTGGGGGACAAGGGAAGCATCGGACAGAATTTCAATGTGGTTCTGGCAGAAAACGAAGACGCGGTAAAGGAGATGGGCTGGCAACCCTACAGCGTTGATCGAGGCTTTTCTGCCGGTGACAATATCGTTACCATCGTGAGTTCCAATTCGATGAGTTCTCCGGCATACAGTGCCGGGAGTACCGCCAAAGAACACCTTGAAGCTCTGAATGAACTTCTTGGCCAGAGATTTTTGGCCACCTTTTCCACATTTGCCGTTCATTGCCTCGAATATCAGCCCGTCATTATGCTCAGCCCTGCGGTCGCCAAAATACTTGCCAAGGACGGCTACACTAAAGACGCGGTCAAAGAATATTTCTTTAAAAACATCCAGGTAACCGCAGCGTGGATAGAAAAATATGTTTTTGATTTTCATGGCGTTTATCTTAATATGTATGAAAAGGTGAAACAGGGCTTGCTGCCTCCCGAATACGGCGAGTCTGAGGATCCGCAAAGGCTGGTTAAACCGTTCCCAAAACCCAAATCCTTACAGATTGTTGTTTCCGGCGATCCCGCCCGGAATCAAAGTAAGGCATTTGTTAATAACGGGTATATAGGAATTCCGACCAGCAAAGAAATTGTACTTCCTGATGATTGGCAGCAGCGTTTAAAAAATAGCCTCGTGTAACTGAGGCGGGGGCTTATGCCGTACATACTTGTGACACGATCCGGTATAAGCCCCCGGTATTTTTATAATGGAGGAGTCTGTGACGCAGAAAGAAAACACATACGATATTCTTATTGTGGGAGGCGGGCCCGCAGGCATGACTGCAGCCCTTTATGCTTTACGATCCGGTAAAAGCGCCTGTATTATCGACAATACCGGTTTTGGCGGACAGATCGTCCACTCGCCAAAGGTCGAAAATTTTCCCGGCACTATGGAAATGAGCGGCAATGATTTTGCAAACCGCATGGCGGAGCAGCTTTTAAATCTGGATGCCGATGTTGGAATAGGAACGGTTTGCGAAATCGCTCAGGACGGATCGTATAAAGAAATTCATACCGAAGACGGTTCTGTTTACCGGGGTCGGACTCTTATTATCGCAGCCGGGGCAAAACACAGAACCCTTGGAATTTCCGGCGAAGAACAATGGATCGGCAGCAAGATGTTCTTTTGTGCGGTCTGCGACGGTCCTCTCTTCAAGGACAAGTCCATAGCTCTTATCGGCGGCGGCAACAGCGCGTTGCAGGAAGCGATTTTTCTTTCGGAAATCTGCCGTGAGATAACCATCGTTCAGGATCTGCCGGACTTTACCGGCGAAATAAAGTTACGGGGAATTATCGCGACCAGATCCAATATTCGAAGCATCTTTGGCACGGTGGTCGAAAGTTTTATCGTTGGCGGGGAAGAATTTCAGGGCCTGCGCGTATCAGAGTCTGCCACAGGCGTAAAAACGGATATTGCGTGTGACGGCTTCTTTGTCGCAATCGGACTGGTTCCGGAAAACGGGATTTTTGCTGGTTGGGTTGATTTGGATAAACAGGGCTATATTATCGCGGAAGAGGATTGCCACACCAAAACCCCAGGCATTTTTGTTGCCGGAGACTGCCGATCCAAATCGGTACGGCAGCTTACTACGGCCGTCGGCGACGGTGCGATGGCGGCCTTGGCGGCCTGCCGTTATATTGATCAACAAATAAACGGAAAGGAGATATAAAATGCTGGTTATGGCGACTGTGTTTTTGTTGGCGGTTCTGCTGGTGTTGATTTTAAAAAGCAATTTCCTGCCGGGGAATGTCATGGCGCTGGTCCCGATTGCGGTAGCCCTTGTTATCGGCACCGGTTTTTCTGACACGATGAGATTCGTCCACGAGGGTATCAGCGACGTGTTGGTAATCGCCGCGCTGTTGATCTTCGCAACCATCTACTTTGGGGTCATGTCCGACGCGGGACTGTTTGAACCCATCATCAACCGGATGCTGCGAAACAGGTTCATCGGCAAAAGCGTGTTCAGTGTGGTCGGGGTAACGGCTACGATTGCTATGGTTACCTCTTTGGACGGACAGGGAATATCCGCCCTTATGATAACGGTTCCTCCCATGCTGATTGTGTTTGACAAATTGAAAATAAGCCGGACCTTGCTGGGCCTTGTTTTTTGTACCGTTCTTACCACTATGAACATCCTTCCCTAGGCCGGACCCTCGGCACGGGCGGCGGCTGTTCTTGGTCTGGATGATGTGATGATCCTGTACCGCAAACTTGCCCCGGTGCAGGTTGTGAGTCTTATTTCAAGTTTTGTTGTTCTTTATTTCGCTTCCCGTGCGGAACAAAAACGCGGACTCTTTACCCCCGCCGAAGACACCCGGTTGGTGGGACAAATCTCCGCCTCAGAAGAAACAAAGCCCCTGCGCCGCCCTAAACTTTTTTGGCTTAATTTGAGCATAACGGTAATCCTTATTGTTTCGCTGTTTATCGGCGTACCCTCCTACATCGCCTTTCTCATAGCTTGCGCCATCGTGCTTCCCCTTAACTACCGTACGGTCAAGGAACAGAACGCCCGAATCAAGGACCATGCGGGGGATCTCCTAGTAAACGTGTATACCGTGGTGGGTGCCGGGGCACTGCTGGGGATTATGGACGGAACCGGTATGTTTAACGCCCTCGCAACCGCTATTGTTTCGGTCATTCCTGCTCAGTTAAACAGCGTTATCCATATCGTTGTAGGGCTCTTGATTACGCCCCTCAGTTGGTTGCTCAACGCCGACGCGATGATTTACGGCATTATGCCGGTGCTGGTGGATGTCGGTGTCCAATACGGCGTTTCGCCCCACACGGTGGCGGCTATGGTTGTCGTGGGGCGCTGTTTGGGAGGAGGGCTCTGCCTGACCACCGCTTCGACGCATCTTGGCCTTGCCTTGATGGGGCTCAATTTCCGGGACGCTTTTAAGGCGCTTTTTAAATGGATCCTTTTACTGGGAACCGCTATGGTGATACTCACGGCAATCATCGTAAAATAAAAAAGCCCGTGAAGAGGAGAGGATAACAATGTTGCTCAACGATGAACAGTTAGAAGAATTGCGGAACTTCGACACCCCCACGGTGTGGAACGCTCTGGAGAGTTTTAAGCTCAGGCCCAACACCAAAGGTTTTACCTATCCCGGTATGCTGTTGCGTACTCCCCTGGAGAAACCTATGATAGGCTACGCCGCGACCGCAAAGGTATCGGGTAGAGAAGCCCCCACGATGGAGGAAAAGGAAATGATGTTTGCCTTTTTTGAGGATGTCAGGGCTATGAGCGGCCCGGTGATCGCCGTCGTACAGGATGTTGATCCCCGGCCCATCGGGTCCTTTTGGGGGGAAGTACAGGCGACCACCTTCAAGGCGTTGGGAGCGGTTGGCACCCTGACCCACGGAGGGGTGCGGGATCTGAACGAGGTTGGGCCGCTGGGTTTCTGTTTCTTTTCAACGGACATCATGGTGGCCCGCGCCGAATCCCACTTGGTTGGCCATAACTGCCCGGTGGAAATATGCGGTATGGTTGTAAATCCGGATGATTTGCTGCATGCCGATAGTCATGGGGCGGTCGTGATTCCGGCAGAGGCAGCCCCGGCACTGGCGGAAGCGTGCCGCCGGGTCTCTTATGCGGAACGCTTTGTTCTGGGCCCTTGCAGAAAAGCGATTGAAGATGGTATAAAACCTACAGTGGATCAATTACGGCAATGGCGTGGAGAGATGGCCAAGAACCGGTAACGCGCCGGCTTCCCCCCTGCGGGGGAATGGAAAATTGATAATTGAAAATGGATAATGATTGAGATCGGCGACAGTGCTTGGAACCCATGCATTGTTTTTCCCTGTCATCTTCCATTTTCAATGGTGATAGTCGGAACTGGACATGATATGCTATATGACAAGCAAATTGGAAGTCTGCGAAACGGCGATAGAAACGAAACCGCCGTTTATTGCGGAGATCCGTTTATATATATCGTCA
>JAIRNN010000242.1 GCA_031257995.1 Spirochaetaceae bacterium
AACAATCCCCAAAAGGCTTCCCGTTTCACTTTTTGCCGCGCCAGGCTGAACGCCCGCCCGTCTCATATGAGCCGCTTCTTTTATTTCCGGAAAAAACCGTCCGGGCGCGTCCTGAGAACTTTCTTTGACCGTGCCGGGCATAAAACACATCCGTTTTTTGAACGGCATTTTACGCTCCCGGCTGAAATCCTGCATCCGCTTCTTCGGGCGGTTTTCGCAGCCCTCTTTCTCTGTCAGGCTTCGGATTTTCTCAAGACATTTTTTCCCCATGGTAATCTTCCCTCCCTTTTCCGGTTTATCATGCCTTTTTGAAGATGTCTATGCCCTTAACTTGTTGACAGGGGGAGGCTTTCCCTCCGCTCCAGCCCTGCGGGCTTACGCTACCCCCTCTCCAAAAGACGTAAGTCCCGGCCCCCGCCCCTAAAACCCCGCCGGTATCCATTTTCAATTATCAATTCCCCGAAGGGAGGGAACCCCCCGCAACGCCTCCTCAACAGTCCCCGCCCAAAATGCCATGCCATTTAGTATATTATCTGGGGAGGAGAACCGCTGTTCCTCAAGGGTGGGTCAGCCTTAGATCGCCCGGGTGACGATAACGACCCGGTTTTCGGCCCAAAAGGAGGTGCAGCCTGCCTCAAACGTTCCGGCCCAAGATGGCCGCATGAGAGGTCTGTCTCCCTCCTTAACTACGGATCGCAATCACGTTTAATGACTACTAACCACTTCCTATGTGGTCTCTTTTCGTGTTATAATGGGAGAAATCGGGTTCCAATGGAGGGCAATATGAAGACGGTGTGCGGGATTGATTTTGGCACGCAAAGCGCGAAGGTCGTGGTGTATGATTATGAGGGGCGAAAGGTCGAGGGGGAGGCGCAAGTTCCTATCGAGATGATCGCGGGGAACGATGGGACGCGGGAGCAGAAGGCCCAGTGGTATGACGAGGCGCTGGATGCGGCGTTTGCGGGGCTGGATGCGGGGCTGAAGCAGACGGTGCGGGCGGTCGGGGTGTCCGGGCACCAGCATAGTCTCGTGCCGCTCGATGCTGAGGGAAAGGCGGTTTACCGGGTGAAGTTGTGGTGCGACACGTCTACCGAGGCGGAGTGCCGCGAGCTTACGGAGGCGGCGGGGGGCGAGACGCGGATCATCGCGGAGGCGGGGCTTCCGATGCGTCCGGGCTACACCGCGCCAAAGGTTCAGTGGCTCAAGAATCACGAGCCGGACGCTTTTGCGCGGCTGGCGCATATTCTGCTTTCCCACGACTATATCAACTACTTGTTGACGGGCAACTACACGGCGGAAGCGGGGGACGCTTCGGGGACGGCGCTCTTTGACGTGCGCGGCCGGGTGTGGTCGTCCAAGATCGCCGCGTTGATTGATGATAAGGTGGCAAGGTGCCTCCCGCGATTGCTGGGGGACGGGGAACCTGCCGGAAAGGTGAGCGCGGCGGCGGCGAAACGCTACGGGATACCGGAAGGGGCCGTTGTCTCGCAGGGTGGCGGAGACAACATGATGAGCGCTATCGGCACGGGGACGGTGAGCGACGGCTTTTTGACGATGAGTCTGGGTACGTCGGGGACATTGTTCGGGTTTTCCGCCAAACCGGTGATCGACCCCAAGGGCGATCTTGCCGCGTTCTGTTCGTCTTCGGGCGGGTGGCTTCCCCTGCTTTGCACGATGAACTGCACGGTTGCCACAGAGGAGTTTCGCGCGCTTTTCGGCCTCGACGTGAGGGCCTTTGACGCGGAGGGGGCGAAGGCGCCGATCGGGGCGGACGGGGTCGTGATCCTCCCGTTCTTCAACGGCGAGCGGACGCCGAACCTGCCGCACGGAAGGGCAAGCGTAAACGGCCTCACGGCGGCGAACTTCAAGCGGGAGAACATCGCCCGCGCCGCTCTTGAGTCGGCCATTTTTGGTATGAGGATCGGGCTTCAGGGGTTTGCCGGTCTTGGGTTTAAGGCAAAGGAGATTCGTATCGCCGGGGGTGGCGCGAAGTCCAAGATATGGCAGAGCATCGCGGCAAACGTGACGGGGCTCCCCGTGCGTGTTCCCCGGACAGGCGAGGCCGCCGCGATGGGCGGGGCGTTACAGGCGCTCTGGTGCGCCGAGCGGTCATCGGGCAACACGGCGGCCTCTATCGAGAGCATCGTTGCCGAGCACGTCGCGCTGGATGACGGCGCGACGGTGATGCCCGGCGAGGCCTCGATACGGGCTTATGACGCGGCCTATGTTGTTTACACGAAGTATCTCGACGCGCTCAGCCCGTTGTATCGGTAGGCGGTTCCGGCGGTACGGCAATTATTTAGTATTATTTAGTATAAAAGGACACTATGGCGCAAACACCAGAGGAATTTTGGGATCAATACGAGACCTCGCTTGGTGAAAAGGTGGTTTCTCACGCGCTGGGCCGGTATCTCGGCGGCTGGGACGAGTACGATCCCCCGCTGTGGGGCCTTCTCATCGTGACGGACCGCTCGTTCCGTTTTCACCACTTCGCGCACGACAACTGGCTGACTTCATGGCTCTCGCGAGGTGAAGGCACGGGCAAAGAAAGGATCATCGTGATCCCGGCGGAAGAAATCACCGGGGTACGCTTTTCAGGCGGCCCCAAACCGTGGTGGAAGAAGATTTTCGCCTACAGGCCGCCTGTGCTGGCGGTCTCTTACCGGAAAGACGGCGCGCTTGAAAGCGAGCATAGAAAAAAGGGAACGCTTCATGTGGAAACCGGCTCTGACGAGCAGCCGTTTGTTGACGCGCTGACTGCGTTGACCGGGATACGAATAACGAACCGGGAATAAGCAACATTAACCAATGAGGGGAAACCTACAGGCTGTAGTGAAAGGGAGACATCCCACTGTCAACAAATTGAGAAATAAAAGGCCCACAGATTTCCCAGATTACACAGATTTTTGTTTCAAAGCCTATGTTTAATTTGTGGAAATCTGTGTGATCTGTGGACCTTTTTTATTTTTTTATTTGCTTAACTTGTTGACAGTGGGAGACATCCCCCTCCTTTTTATCTTCGCGAGGTGTTTTGAAACAGGCTCCTATGATATGACCCCGATTTTCTTGACAACGCATATTCGGATACTATACTGTAGTGGTCATAAACGTATAACGTAAGATGAGTGTGAAGGAGTCGGTATGGCACAAAAAGAGATTCAAACGACGTGTTGCTACTGCGGGGCGGGTTGTCAGCTCTTGTTTACCGTTGACCAGACGGTGAACGGGATACTCGATGTGCATCCGGCGAAGGGGCGCACGAATGACGACAAGGCTTGCTTGAAGGGCTGGTACGGCTGGGACTATCTCAATGATCCCCAGATTATCACGAGGCGTATCCGCGAGCCCGCGATCCGTAAAAACGGACGGCGGTCGCCGCTTGAGGTGGTGAGTTGGGACGAGGCGATCGCGTTTGTCGCCGCCAACCTCAAGAAGGTGAAGGAAAAATGGGGGCCGGACGCGATTTTGGGCGCGGGGTCGGCGCGGGGGCCGGGGAATGAGCCGAACTATCTCATGCAGAAGTTCATTCGCGCCTGTATTGGGACGAACAACATCGACCACTGCGCGCGGATTTGTCATGCGGCATCGGTTGCCGGGTCGATGCAGACGATTGGCGAGGGGGCGATGTCGCTCTCCATCCCCGAAATCGAGAACTGCGAGGTGATCTTCAACATCGGGTATAATGCGGCGGTTTCCCATCCGATCGTTGTCCGGCGTATTATCCGCGCGAAAGAGAAGGGGGCGTTTATTATCTGTGCCGACCCGCGTATCACCGAGACGGCCCGCATCGCGGACTTGCACCTTCAGCTCAAGGGCGGCACGAACATCGCCCTCACCAACGCGATGGCTAACGTCATCGTCAACGAGGGCTTGCAGGACGAGGCGTTTATCCAGGCGCACACCAAGGACTTTGACAAGTTCTGGGGGATCGTCAAGGCTACACGCCTGAGTATGCGGCAAAGATCACGGAGCTTGATCCAAATAACATTCGGCTCGCGGCGCGGAAATATGCGGGAAGCAAGCACTCGGTGATTCTGTGGGGCATGGGCGTTACCCAGTTCTCGCAGGGTGTCGAGGTGGTGAAAAGCTGCTGCTCTCTGGGGATGCTCACCGGTAATTTCGGGCGTTACGCCTGTGGGACGGGGCCGGTTCGCGGTCAGAACAACGTGCAGGCACCTGCGACATGGGCGTGCTGCCCAACGTTTACCCGGGTTATCAGAGCGTGACCGATCCTAAGATGCGGGAAAAGTTTGAGAAAGCCTGGGGCGCGAAGTTGTCCGACAAAGTGGGGATCGCCCTCACCCGCATTCCCGAATGGGTTATCCACGAAAAAGACCCGGTCAAGCGCATTCATGCCTACTACATCTTCGGCGAGGATCCGGGCCAATCCGACCCCGACCTCGAATAGATCCGCGAAACACTTGACCAGATTGATTTTGTCGTGTGTCAGGATATTTTCTGGAACAAGACGACGCTTCATGCGGACGCGATACTTCCGGCGACGGCCTGGGGCGAGCACGAGGGGTCTACACGAGTTCCGACCGGGGCTTCCAGCGGATCCGCAAGGTGCTTGAACCGGTTGGGAATATCCTTGACGACTGGGAGATCATCTGCCGCGTGTCCACCGCGATGGGCTATCCGATGGAGTACCATAACACCGAAGAAATCTGGAACGAGACGATCAATCTCTGTCCCAAGTTTGCCGGGGCGATCTACGAGAAGATCGAGCGGCAGGGTTCGGTGCAGTGGCCGTGCTGGGACAAGGGGCCCCAAGACAAGGGAACGATGTTCCTCCATGCGGGCGGCACGTTTGCCATGCCGGACGGTATCGGCATTTTCAAGACTTCGCCCTACCAGCAGCCGACCGAAGTCGAGAATCAGCAATTCCCGCTTACGCTCTGCACGGTACGCGAAGTCGGCCATTACTCGGTACGCACGATGACGGGCAACTGCCGGATGCTGCAAAACTTGGAAGACGAGCCGGGTTGGGTCGAGATGAACCCGATTGACGCGGAACGGCTGGATATTGCTCACGGCGAGGTTGTCCGCGTGTCGTCCAAACGCGGGAGCGTCCTCACCCGTGCCAATGTTACCGAGCGCGTCAAGAAAGGCGCCGTCTACATGACCTACCAATGGTGGATCGGCGCGTATAACGAGCTGACTATTTCGAGTCTCGACCCTTCGTCCAGTACGCCCGAATACAAGTACTGCGCGTGCAAGGTTGAAAAACTGCCCAACCAGAAAGAAGCGTGGGAAGAGGTCGGCCGTCAGTACGAGACCATACGGCGACAGATGCGGATCGAAGAGTCCTTGGAAAAGAAGGCGGTATAATGAATTCATTTGTTCAGGCGAACCCGATTCGCTGTATCGGTTGCCGTACCTGCGCGATTGCCTGTGTGGTGGCGCACGAGGGGAAACGTATCTTCGAGATTGACCCCGACGGCTACGCTTTCAACCCCCGGCTGTTCATGGTGAAAACCGCCAACGTTTCGGCTCCGGTTCAGTGCCGCCACTGTGAAAACGCCGCTTGCAAGCAGGCCTGTACCGCCGGTGCCATCACGATTGGCAACGGCATGGTTCAGATCAACACGGCCAAATGTATCGGCCGCAAGAACTGCGTGGTGACCTGTCCCTTCGGCGCGGTCGAGATTGTCGAGACAACGGAGACCCTGCCCGACGGCACGGCAAAAAAGGGGGCCAACAAGTGCGATCTCTGTTCCGGCGTGGCGAATTCCCCGTCCTGCGTCCGCGTCTGTCCGACCGACGCGCTGAAACTCGTTACCCAAGACGGGTTAGCGGATATCCTCACCAAGAAACGGACGGCAGCGGTTACGGCGGCGGCTACAAAGTAAAGGGCAACTAAGGAGGAGTGGGGGACGCCCAATACCGTACGCGAAACAGGCTTAGAAAACACAGCAATTTCCATTTCAAAATGAAAAAACACCACTAAAACCATAGAGACTGTTTCAAAACCGACGAAAGATCAAGACAAACGGTGCGCCGGGGACGGGGCATCTATGACACCTTCGGGGGCGGGAACCCTACAGCCCTCAACATCCTGTTTCGGACTTCCGGGCCGGGTCGAGCTCTATTTTGCGTCCGTCCGTGGACGCTTGGGATGCGCCCACAAAACCATACACCGTATGGTTTTGTCCCCGCAGACGGGGATAGCGTATGACCAAACGGAGGGAGATGTGGACGCGCCTTATGCGTAGCCGTAGGTGCGGGCATATCGACCGGAGAGCGGGCTGGAGCGAAGGAGGCTTCCCCTTCTTTGTATTTTTCTTGATAAAATCACTGCTAAAACTATATCAAATCCTAAATTTTTCCGAAATCGGAATTACTAGAGAAAACAAATAAAAACGTCCAAAAGTATATTTTGTCACACAATTGATTTTTATTAGATAATAGAGCCTGTTCCAAAACCCCAAGCGAATCTTAGAACAGCCATATTTACAGTGAACCTTCAAGAAAATTTAACCGTAAAGGCACCCAATGCCGCGCCCGAAACAGACACAACGGTTGCGCATGGCGCAACTTGGGTTGTGCTAGGGGCGTTAGCGCGGTTATGCGGCATGGCGCGGCGCCAATAAAGGCGGTACTTGGATACCAGCTTCGGCGCCTCGGTACTGAAGGCGTGGAAGGTTTTTACCGGCAGCCGCGCCTTTTATCGCCAATTCACCTGTTTTGTCAACTTTCACAGAAAGCCGCCTTCAAGACTGCTTGTAAAGCCAACCGACTGTCAAATCAGCACGCCTCTATCCTTATTTGACTTCGCGGTTAATTCCTTACCTCTTTGTCAACTGACAGTAATACTCCAATACAAATGAGTTTTGGAACAGGCTTAATAGTATATAATAAAAATCATGAAAATAATAGTGGATGCGAGCGCCATAATGGCTGTTCTTGTAAAAGAGCCTGAAAGGGATTTGGTTATACAATTGACCAAAAACGTTATAATTCTCTCCCCCAACCTGGTGGATTACGAGATCGCAAACGGTCTGACAAAAATGATGAAAAAGAAGCTTAAAAAAAGAACAAATGATAGACGCATTTAATTATTTTAAACGGATACCAATTAAAACAATAGAAATAAATATTGAAAAGGCACTTGAAATTGCATGGGATTATAAAATTTATGCGTATGATGCTTGTTATTTAGAATCCGCCGTGAAATTTAATGTGCCATTTTAACGCACGGCCAATAAAATTGGTGATAGTCGGAACTGGACATGATATGCTATATGACAAGCAAATTGGAAGTCTGCGAAACGGCGATAGAAACGAAACCGCCGTTTATTGCGGAGATCCGTTTATATATATCGTCA
>JAIRNN010000249.1 GCA_031257995.1 Spirochaetaceae bacterium
TGACGATATATATAAACGGATCTCCGCAATAAACGGCGGTTTCGTTTCTATCGCCGTTTCGCAGACTTCCAATTTGCTTGTCATATAGCATATCATGTCCAGTTCCGACTATCACCAAATTTTATGTATAACCGCTTGCGCGGATAAACATCTTAGGGCTTTAGTTCGCAGTTACGGTATCACCGTCGAAACGAGCAGCCCGACCACGATGCAGGCCGGCCCAACCGCCAACGCCACCGTAATATACCGAATCCCGGCTGGAATAAGCCGCTCCACGCCTCCGTCTTCGTGCCAAGGATATGCACCCAATTCTATCCCTTGTCTAATCGCCTTTCCCGCGTCCCGGGAATCCAATCTGTACTCATATTGTTCTCTTTGTTTTATTGCGGTAACTAATGTTTTGTTAGGTTTAGCGAATGGGTTATCGGCTATAGCGAATGAGGCATTTTGCTGCCCGAATGACTTAAACGGGATCCCGTTTAAGGTGTTTTTATTTAAAAAAGAAACGCTGTGCTGTCCGAATGGAGAGTAACAGTAACCGGACAGAATGTTTTCTAAAGGGGGCTTGACACGTTTTTTGCGAAATACTATAAATACTATAAATCGGGGAGGTTATGAGTGAGCCGTGAATGGCGTGCGCTGTCTTTTCTGTCCTTATCAAGAGCATGAAAACCATTATAACGAGTGTGCGAAAAGTTGTCAAGCGGATGAAAGCGAGTACACTGATTACACCAAACGGTGTTACAGATTGAGAGAAGCGCGGGGTGAAAAATCTGCGTGTATCCGTGTAATCCTATGTTATTTTTTGTCAAGAGGTGGTTCAATACGCGCAGTACCCACCCTTTTATTCGTTCGTAAAGTTTCTGAACAGCTTTACTCTAAAGTTTGTTAAGGGCTTCGCCGATATTATAAATGTCGGGCGCGTAGTTCCCCTCCCAAATCGCTATGCGTTCGATATGCCTCAAGGGCAGGGCCGGTGAAAGCCGGCCTTTTTTTTGCTTGGAGACCCGGTTGTCATAAAAAACACGATATGGTATCCTTATAGATATGGCAGATAATTCATGGTCGTCGGTGCTTAAAGAAGCGCTGGATCAGCGATATGCAGGGCTTTCCGGTACGGAGCTTCCGAAATTGCGCGGCAGTTTTCGGCAGTTTTACACGGCGTATTCGACTATGTACAATATTCTATTGAACAAAGGAACGGTTAAGCCGGATCCCTACAAAAACGAGTCCAAAGTGACAGACCTCGTAATGCCCGAAGTCGGCCCGTTTTCCGAAACAAAAAAGCACGAGCAGTTTTCCCTTCGTCTTGCAAACTACGACAACCAGCTTGACTATATCGTCAACTTCTACACGCTGTCGGTTGAAACATTGACTCAGGACAAGGTAAAAATTCTGCTCGCGGTGGTTAAATTTATTGATTGGCCGCGCATGACACCGGACTCATCGTCACCTAATACCCAGGCAATGGCCGATATCGTCACGGCAGAGCGGCAGCATCCGACTTTCGATCCTCTCGCCACAAAGAATTTCGGTGAAAGCCTTAAAAAACTTGAAGTTATGACGAAAGAAATAACCTGTCTTCTCAAGGAGTTTAGCGATTATAACCGTGAATCTTACAAGGCCGAAGTTCGTGATCAACTTATATCAAATATGCAACGGTCTGAAATGACGATTCTCGATATCAAAAAGAAGTTTCCCAGCGTTTTCAAAGGCCGGCCGTTTTATGCTGAGCTCATTGAAGAGATACTTAAAGAGGACTTTTCGCCTGACGCGCTGACGCTTCAAAAGAAGGTGCTCAAAAGTCTCGAGGCGGAAGGCGCGGCTCAGAGCAAGGAGAAGGCGAAAGAGCCTGTGTCTTTTAAACCGTATCTTATCGAAGGTCTCAACGCGATCGGTTCCGCAGGTATGACTTTAGGGGAAATTTTCCCAAAAATCGAGTCGAACCACAAGCTGTATCAAAACAAGAAAAAATCGTTGGGGCAAAAGATCAAAGAAATGTTTGCGGCAATAATCAACAAAGAACCTGAACCAGTTATTTACTCAGGCAATTCGACAGATCCAAACAAGAACGGTGGTATGATCAAGGAAACCATTTCCTACAATCAATTCCGCGACGAACTTGAAAAAAAGAGCAAAATTCTCCGGGCACTTGCCGTACAGGGATCGGCGGTTTCAAAACTTGAGTCTATGGAGGAACCCCAGCTTAGCGAACTGCTCGACCGGAATATCCGCGATATGCAGATATACCACCGGAAACTGTCGTTCCTTGACGAGTTTTTCAAATCTGGGGTTGACAAAGAAGACAAAGGAAAGGTCAGGGGTATTAAACCTGAGCTTTCAACGATAAAGAATGCCGTCTCAAAGGCGACGAGCAAAAAACATGACTATATGGCGGCACAGGAAGAAGCGGTACAGTTTAAAAAACTCGGTATCGGGTTGTGAGGCGTGATATGCTGAATATGAAAAAACGTTTTATTGTCGGATTCTTAGGGCGGCCCGGGCGGTGGCTCTCCGTTATAAAATATATGGCGCGGCGGTTGATCTTTTCGTTTGTCATGTTGTTCGCGGCCTGTGCGGGAACGCCGCCGGGGGAACCTGCGGATCAGAAAACCGCGCAACCCAATGCGGAAGAGGTACAACCCGGTGCGGAGGAGCCGCGTCCCTACGCCGCAGAACGGCCTACGGCGCAAAACCGTGAAGAACTCACAATATCCTGCTCCATAGAAGAAATTGAACTTGATTTTCGCAAATCGTATCTGGCCCAGGAAGCGCAAGTTTATACCGGTCTCTATGAAGGGCTTTTTTCCTATCATCCGCTGACGATGGAACCAGTGCCCGCTGTCGCCGCTAACTGGAAAATCTCGGACGACCGGAAAACATGGACGTTTACGATTCGGGACGGTGCGCGGTACTGGAACGGCGACCCGGTCCGTTCAGACGATTTCCGTGCGGCGTGGCTCTCCGTGATGGACCCCTTGCGTAATTCGCCGTATTCGTCGCTTTTCGACGTGATCTCAGGCGCGAAAGATTACCGCCTCGGCATTCAGACGGACGCAAAAACGGTGGGTGTTGAAACGCCCGACGATAAAACGCTCGTGGTGCGCCTCGTTGCCCCCGCGTCCTTCTTTCCTAGTATGCTCTGCCACCACTCGTTCAGCCCGATTCACCCCTCAATGGTCAACGTCGGGAACTGGTCGAAGAGCCTGCCCGTTTCAAACGGGCCTTACCGCATCGAGAAGATGGACAGCGATACCATGACACTCGTCATCAACGAAAACTACTGGGATGCCGCCAAGATTGCCCTCAAAAAGATTATCCTGCTCAATCCCAAAGACGGCGACGACGCGGCGGCTATGTGGAACAGCGGACAGGCGCGGTGGATCGCGGACGATATCAATGTCGAAGCGCTTACCGACCGGTCAGGAATCGTAGTCAACGCGCTTTTCGCGACTCATTACTATTTCATCCGCTCAGGCCGAAAACCTCTCGACAACAACGATGTACGGCGTTCCCTCATGCTGGCCCTGCCCTGGGATGAAATCCGTAAAGACTATTTTCTCCCGGCGGACACGCTGATCTATCCCATCCCCGGCTACCCGGAGATTGAGGGCATTGCCGTTCCTGACATAGAGGAAGCAAAACGACTCCTTTCCGAAGCCGGGTATCCCGATGGAAAAGGCATCCCCGACATCGTGATCCGCCTGTCGCCGGGAATGGAGAGCGTGCGCGTGGCTGGCCTTATGGCGGCGGCGTGGAAAGAACTCGGCATCGGGGTAAAAGTCGAAATCGTTGAATCTGGCCGTTACTTTGAAGCGTTGCGCCGGGACGATTACGATGTCGGGGCAAGCACATGGATCGGCGACTTTGCCGACCCCTACACGTTCCTCCAGATGTTCCAAAAAGACTCCAACCTGAACGACGCGCGCCACAACGACCCTGAATACGAACGCCTCATGGACAAATCAATGCAGGAAGAAGGCGCCGAACGCTGGTCCACCCTCGCCGAAGCCGAAAAACGTCTGCTCGACTACGGAACCGTACTCCCCATCTCCTATACCCCGGCGATCAATATCATTGACACCAGCGAGATCAACGGCTGGTACCCCAACGTACTCGACATCCACCCCTACAAATACTTTTCCTACAAAGCATTTCGTCCCCTGCCTGGTGTAGCCCTCGCGATACCATAGGTTTGATTCACGGTTCTATGTACCACAGCGCTATGATGGCGTGTCGAAGGGCCGCTGCCTCCGGAGGGTAGCACAAGTCCCCCGGAGTCTAGCAAATTCCGGCCTGTCGGTGTATGATGAGCTCCCATGAACAAGTTAATTTTTGTCTCTGGGGGTGTCTGTTCCAGCTTGGGGAAGGGTGTGGCCGCGTCTTCTATCGGCGCGTTGCTTGAGGGGCGCGGGCTGAACGTGCGGATGGTGAAATGCGACCCGTATATCAATGTTGACGCGGGGACGATGAGTCCGTATCAGCACGGCGAGGTGTATGTTACGGATGACGGCGCGGAAACCGACCTTGACCTCGGCAACTACGCCCGGTTTACGCAGTCTCCGCTTTCGCGGGCAAATTCCATCACCACGGGTCAGATTTATGACGCGGTGATCAAGAAGGAACGGCAGGGGGCGTTTTTGGGACAGACGGTGCAGGTGATTCCGCACATCACGGACGAGATCAAGGTCCGGATCACGTCTATCGCCCGTCAGAATAAGGACACGGATGTTACCATTGTCGAGATCGGCGGGACGGTCGGCGACATCGAGTCGATTCCGTTTTTGGAGGCGGCGCGGCAACTGATCGCCGAATACGGGAAGACCGACGCGATTTCCATACATCTTACGCTTATCCCGGAAGTTGCCGGGGCGGAACTCAAGACAAAGCCGACTCAGCACTCGGTGAAGGCGATGCAGGAGATGGGGATTCAGCCGGATATGCTCATCTGCCGCGCCCCGCAGATGCTTGATGACGCGACCCGCCGGAAGATCGCGCTCTTTACCAACGTCGCGCTTGATTCGGTCTTTGTTTCCTATGACATTTCCACGACGATCTACGCGGTGCCGATCATGTTCTTTGAGCAGGATGTCGACCAGGTGATCTTGAAAAAGCTCGGCGTTGAGGCGCGTCACGCGAAACTTGCCCCGTGGTTCCTCATGATGGACCGGTTTTTCGGTATGCGCGGAAAGGTGCGCGTCGGGATTGTCGGCAAATATATGGATTTGCATGATGCCTACAAGTCTGTTTACGAGGCGTTGTTTCATGCGGGGCTGGAATGCGGCGTTTCCGTTGAGCTGGTGAAGATCGATTCGTCAAAGATAGAACAAACGCTTGACCCTGACGCGCTTCTCGGTTCCGGGGAGTTTCAGGCGGATGGGATTCTCGTGCCGGGCGGTTTTGGGGAACGGGGAATACACGGCATGATCGGGGCGGCGGCTTGGGCGCGGATGCGCCGCATCCCCTATTTTGGGATATGCCTGGGGATGCAGATCATGGTGGTCGAATGGGCGCGGGGTGTGCTGGGCTGGGAGGATGCGGATTCCACCGAGTTCAATCCTGCCACCGAACATCCGGTCATCAGCCTGCTAGAGGAGCAGATTGGCGTAAAAAATTTGGGCGGAACTATGAGATTAGGCGCACAAGTGTCGATAATAGAAGGGGGGAGTCATCTGGCAGGCGCATACGGGAAGGATACGATTAAGGAGCGGCACCGGCACCGATACGAGTTTTCCAACCAATACCGCAGCGAGATGACGGGCTCAGGCTTGAAGATTGCCGCGTTTTCACCGGACAAGTCGCTGGTGGAAGCTGTGGAATGGCCTGACCACCCTTGGGGTGTCGGCGTACAATTCCACCCCGAATTCAAGTCCAAGCCTACGGCGGCCCACCCGTTGTTCCGCGCCTTTATCGCGGCGGTGAAAGCGCGGGTTGTCGGAGGTGAGTGCCCCGCAGGGGCTTTTGTTGGACACGGCGTAGTATGAGATGGCGGTATCCCCGCAGCGGAGAGGATACGCTGTCGGTATTGAAGGAGAGGAATATGTCACAGAAACAAATGCTGACCACAGAGGAAAAACTTGACGTTATTATGAAGGCCGACGAGTACCTGAAAGCCGGTAACAAGGCAGATGCCGATCGATTGGTACTGGGATTGCCCATGCCGTCCTACCTTGCGGAGCTGTACAAAGAGCTTTTAGGCGCGGACTTTCTGATAAAAGGCGGGTATAACCTGTCGGAAGCGGAGGCGGAATTTGGAACAGACTGGCTTACTAAATGATGTTCTTGTTGGGGCCTTTCGCATAAACGAAGGCCGAAAAGGGTTCGCCATACCCGGCAAGGAAAGGCAGGGGCGAATATCTTATGAAGAAGGTATTGCCCTTGCATTGGCGGCTTTTCAGAAAGTGCAACGCAATGGGGACCCGCGAACCATTATCCTTGTCGAGATGACTTTCTTGACTCAGGAACAGCAATTTTGCACGAAAGACGATGTTAATACGCGGAATAGCCTGGCCTATGCGATTCAAAGTTTCCGGGACGCATTGCGTTCTCTTGAGGTAGTGGAGAATGCGGCGGAGTATAAAATCGCCGAGAAAACCTACCTGACAGACCCGAAGAAGCGTGTTCAGGGATTCCCGGCAGATGCGTTTTATCAAGCCTGTTGCTCCCATCAAACCCGGTCCGCAACATTCTTCGCGCTCCCGGTATTGAGATGCTGGAAAAGGCCCTGCTGGAGCAGCGGGCAGTCAATATGAAGGCCGTGCAGAATGCGTATGCGGGAAAGCAAAAAAGAGTGCTTGGGTGAGATCAAGGAGGCCGATGAACAATAACTGTTTTTACAGAATGATGACGCTTCTCATTGCGGCCCTGGCACTGGGCGGGAGTTGTTCTTTTGATTATGGGAATCAGGAGAACGAAGAATCGACACTGCCGGACATTGTTATGGAAGATTTGGATTATGTTCGTGTACGTTCCGGTTCTCCGCAGGCTCGTTTTACGGCGGATCGGGCGGAACGCTATGACCGCAAGCGCACAATGGAGTTGTCCGGCGTTCAGTTTGAACAGTACAATCTGGCAACCGGCGAGCTTGACGCGAAAGGAATGGCGGGGAGTGCCGAGATCGAGTTGGCCAACGGTAACGTGACGCTGCAAAACGGGATTGATCTCTCTGTCGAATCCGAGGAAATCACGCTTGAAACCGAGTGGCTTTCGTGGGACGATGGGAAACGGGAATTAAAGGGTAAAGAAGAATCGGAGGTCGTGATTAAAAAGAGCGGCGGGACGGATTTTCGCGGGATAGGGCTCAGCGCCGATGTTCGCAGCCGTCAGTGGGAATTTGCAAGCGGGGCCGAGGGCGCTTTTGAACAGGACGAAGACGATGGTGAAGACAATGAGGATGCCGAGCGTGCGGAAGGAAGCGAAAACGAGTGAGGGGATGACGAGTTACCGAGGGGTACCTCGTAATCTGATCGCGGGGCTTATGCTCGTGTTCCTCAGTGTGCCGGGCGTTCTGTCGGCCGATACATTCACGTTCAGGGCGGACAAGATGGCGGGCGGCAAGGCGACGGGACGGGAATCTATGGTACTTACCGGGAACGCGCGGGTGAAATCGGACAGTATTATCCTGATGGCGGAGCGGATTGAGCTGCGCGGCGCCGATAATGATATTGTGGAATGTTACGGAAATGTGACGGGGTATGAGGAGGAGAAGGACATCTATTTTCGCGCCGACAATCTTCTCTACGACCGGAAATCCAAGGTGGCGAAGTTGACGGGCAACGCCACGCTGGAAGACAAGAAAAATGAGATTGTTGCTCACGGGCGGTATATAGAATATGACGATGAGAAGGAGATTGCCGTTTTTCAGATCTCGGTCCGGCTTTTTCGGAAAAAGATGGTGTGCCGTTCCGAATACGCGATCTATCGGCGGCTTGAAGAAATACTTGATTTGTCTGGTTTTCCTATCGTTTACAAAGAGAGCGACGAGTTTCGCGCCGATAAGATCCGGGTCAATCTCGATTCGGACGACATTATTATGAGCGGGGCTATCTCCGGGACGCTGAAAAGCAATTGATCCAGTTTTAGGCGGGTGGGTGGTTTTGCCGCAGTTTCGATAAGATTAAACCGAGGGAGGGTATATGTTTTTGCAAAAAGCCGAACAGGCGCGTCTCAGATCTATGTCCAGCGAGGAGATAGAAGCGTATCTCTTAGCGGAGGAAGATCAACGAGAACGTGAGAGCGCGCCTGTTATAGTGGATCCGCTTGAAACGGCCGAACTGCCTGCAGATGTAACCATGGACCGGCGCAAACCGAAACGGCGGCACAACGCCCAGGATAACCGGCTCAGTGTCTCCGGCTTGAAAAAAAACTTTGGGCGGAAACAGGTGGTAAAAGGTGTCGGGTTTTATATCAGAGGCGGCGATGTCGCGGGATTGCTCGGCCCGAACGGGGCGGGGAAGACAACCATTTTCTATATGATCGTGGGTTTTTTGCACCCGTCTCAAGGCGTGGTCAAACTGAACCATCATGAGATCACGACGGGCCCGATGTATAAGCGGGCGCGGCTTGGGATCGCCTACTTGCCGCAGGAGCCGTCTATTTTCCGTAAGCTCACCGTAGAACAGAACATTTATGCGGTGCTTGAGACGCGCCGTGATCTATCGAAAGCCGAAAAAATGCAGAAGATGGAAGAACTTATTGAAGATTTTGGCATCGACCGTATCCGCAAGCAGGCCGGATATACGTTGTCGGGGGGCGAACGGCGGAGAACGGAGATTGCCCGTGCGCTCGCCATTGAGCCCAAGTTTTTGCTGCTTGACGAGCCCTTCGCCGGGATCGACCCGATCGCCGTGTTCGACATCAAGCAGATCATTCTGAAACTTGCCGGGCGCGGTATCGGCATCTTGATTACCGACCACAATGTCCGGGACACGCTGGAAATAACCAACGATGCCTTCATCATTTCGGACGGGGTTATTGTCGCGCGCGGGACGCGGGAGATGATTCTGGACAACCAGATGGTGCGCGATATTTATCTTGGCTCCAATTTCAAGATGTAGGGGAGAGAGTAGATAAAAGATAGGAGGGGAAGTCGCGGTACATTGCCGACCCCTCGCTCCAGTCCGTCGCCCGCAAGCGGGCTTAGGGTCTTGCGTTACCCCCTCTCCTAGGGGTTCCACCCCTAAGACCCCGCAACGCCCTCATCCCGCGTTGGACTGGTTCCCGCACCTGTTTTTGGACAGCCTCGAATGGGGTGGAACGGTAGTTTTTATCTTTTATCTGAGGAAGGAAAATATGTTCAACAGTTTAAGCGGGGTTATCACCTATAAACGCGGCTCGGAGCTTCGCATCCAAACCGGCGGCATTGAGTGGGAGGTCAGTATTCCCTCGACCGACTTAGGGGCGTTACCAGAGGAAAACGAGGAAGGCCGGGTGTGGACATGGCTGCTGCACCGCGAGGATCAGATGAAGCTGTTCGGGTTTGCCTCGGAAACACGCCGCGATACGTTTCTCGAACTGCTTAAAGTGGAAGGTATCGGCGCGAAGGGGGCGATCAAGATCATGGGCGGCATCACCCAAGACGATCTGGAAAGAGCTCTCGAATCTGACGATCTGGCCCGTCTGGAGGCGGTGCCGGGACTGGGCAAGAAGACCGCGCAGAAAATGCTCCTCGCGATGAAGGGAAAACTCGTCCGCCGAGACGAAAAGGCCGCATCAATCTCCCCCTACGCCGACATCGCGGACGCGCTCGCCGATATGGGCTACGACCGCAAAAACATCAATGCCGCGCTACTCAAAGCCCACGATGCCCTCACCGGCAAGGAAAAAGACCGGGATGCCGAAGTCTTCCGCTTGGCAATCTCCTCCCTAACCGGAAACTGACCGCCCGCAGTGAAGCCGTTGGCCCAGACGGTCAAAACTCGCCCGTGTCTGGAACAACGTTAACGCCGTTCATCCTGACCACCAACGGGACCACGGAAAGCGGCGGCCCAAGAATCTTACCCCGCCGCAGAATAACATTGACAAAAAGCAGTCGTATCTGTAAGGGACGACGGTGGGCAGCCTTGTTTTTGGGGTTGAGTTCAATCCCACGACCGACCTCGGCATTGAGTTTGGCATTAACGGCAACATAACCCTTTCATCGGGCCGCTACAACCTGAATATTGTCAATTACTCAGGGAATTCCTTGTCAAAGTCAGACTCTAAGGCGTAACACACCCTGTGTACTAATCAAGGCCGTTTCAGAACACTATGTCTTGAAACGGCCTTGGTATTTGAGCCTGTTCCAAAACCCCAAGCGAATCTTAGAACAACCATATTAACAGCGAACCTTCAAGAAAATTTAACCGCAAAGGCGCCCAATGCCGCGCCCGAAACAGGCACAACCGTAGGTTGTGCTAGGGGCGTTATACAATTACACAACACGGCGCGGCGCCAATAAAGGCCCGGCCTTTTTATTCAAGCATCAGCACCACGGTACTGAGGCGCGGAAGGTTTTTACCGGCAGCCGCGCCATTTATCGCCAATCCGTCTGTTTTGTCAGTTTTCACAGAAAGCCGCCTTCAAGACTGCTTGTAAAGCTAATCGGCTGTCAAATCAGCACGCCTCTATCCTTATTCGCCTTCGCGGTTAATTCCTTACCTCTTTGTCAACTGACAGAACTGCCCCAAATACAAATGAGTTTTGGAACAGGCTCCTTTCGCAAAAAACTTTCTTCAGTTTTATCGGACAACGGAGTCCGTGTATCCGGCTTTTACATATGTCGGTAAAAACCTTCCGCGCCATAGGGTTAGGGCAGCCCCTTGTCGTGGGAACCCGTCCCTAACGGCATCGTGCCTCCCGCCGCTACGACACCTAAGGAAACGCTGATAAAAGGCATGTTTTATCAGAATTCAAAGGCAGAAACACTGTCAGCCGCAAAGATGCTTCCCAGTTGCCAGTAACAGTATGATTCTTTATACGATTAGATCGCTGCCGGGGTCTATACCCGCCCTCTCCACGCCCTTTTGCCCGCATCTCAGCCTGCGGGCACACCTCCCCCGTCCTCACGCGAAGGCTTCCCTCTCCGGGCATCCAGCCCGCACATATTTCAACAGAGAGAGCGCTCGCAAACAGCATCCGCAACTTCCCCCAAATTCTTTTTCAAGCCCCGGCCTCTCACCTTCCGAAACTCGTATATCCCTTTTATTATTCCCAACATATGCTCCGCCTTGCTCCTCACTTTCGATTTTAACCCCTCTTCTATCCGGTCCCGCTTCAGTTCCCCTCTATACTCCAGATGCTTCAGCGCGTCCCCGCATATCTCCTTTTCCCGTTTCCGATCCGCCCCTTTCTTTCGGTTTATCCGGCAGCCTGTCCCCGGCAACTGTCCGTTCCCCTGTGTGTCCGGCCGCCTCTCTATCCCCTGATACCCGTTGTCCCCGTACATCACTTGGCTGTCTTCCCTCAACAGTTCCGCCGCCTTGTCCGTATCCGCCACATTCGCCGCTGTCGTCTCCGCACTGTGCGCCGTCCCGTTCGCCGCATCCACCCCGACAGGCTCATTTCTCTCCAAAATGCCGCTCGTTTCCTTTCTTCGCCGAACGCGTTTCGGGGCCGCGGCTTTTCCCGCTGTTCTTTGCCTGGCCGGGTACCTCTATGATTGCCGCGTCAACCACCGTCCCCCGCGCGTCATTATCCCTTTCTCTTCCATAAGCTTGTTGACCGTTTCCTGTATCTTCTTCCGCAGCCCGTGTTATTCAAGCATATGCCGGAAACGCGGCAGCGCCGGCGCGTCTTCTTCCAGAAAATTAACCTTCATAAACTTCCTCGTCGCGTAACGGTCGTAGACCGCGTCTTCCGCCGCCCCGTCCGCCAGATCGTACCACAGCGGCAGAAAGTACATCCTCAGCATAATTTCTATGCCCTTTGCCGGCCTTTCCCTCACCCTCGAAAAATAATACGGCTCTGTCACTTCTATGAGTTTTTTCCATGGCGCAACCGCATCCATCCGGTCCAATACTATTTCCCGCCGGCCCGCATGCTTGTGCGCCCCGTATTCCACATCGCTAAAGGTTTGTTGCTTTTCCATTTCCTCAGTATGTCTCTTCCCCTGATTTATTCAGTGTTTCCTTAGGGGTTCCACCCCTAGGACCCCGGCCTTTATCACGGCGTAATCATGTGGTGTTGGGGCAGACCTCTCTTGCGGCCATCTTGGGCCGGAACGTATGAGGCGGGCTGTACCCCCTTTTGACCGTGATCCGGGGCGGTTAGCCGGACAGGGGCGCGGGTTTGGAAGCGTTTTTCGCCGAAAAACTCGTCGTTATCGTCATCCCATCCGAGCGGGGGCTGCCCCAAGACAAGGTGTAGGCTATAGCCGCCGGAATCTTCGTTTTTGCCGACATTTCCACCGCCGCCCAGTCTACTTCCCCCGCCCCCTCAGGCGGCCCTCCCCACAAGATATCCGACTCATACCGCTCGCCCCATACGTGCCCCTTCCGTCCCACCATTATGTTGAACCGCAGGGAAAACGTCTGCTTCAACCACTGCATTATCAGCGGCAGTTTGAGGCCGTCGTCGGGCTTGATGTAAAACGTGAGCCACGCTCCCTCTAGCCGGAGCCCGCTCATCTCGAAACCGTAGCGGCCTTTCGTCTCACGGAGCACGCGGTGGAGGAGCGCTTTCGCCTCCGGCAACCGGAACAAGGGCTCTTCGATATTAACCGCCGTCCGCACCTCGTACCATACATGCTCGGCCAATTCACGTTTAGATCGCATATAGTATGCCTCCTGCTATATATATGCGGTTACCAGCCGTCCTGCTTTAATCCAGCACGAAAAAAGTGCGAAAACGTGAAAAGAATCACATTTAACCACAGATGAATGCAGATTATGTGGATGGATACGGATGAAGAAGGGTGTGATGTGAAGAATCTGCATGTATCCGTGTTTATCCTATGTTATTTTGTCAAGCAGAGCCCCCTCTTCCGCCAACTTTTTTACTTTATAATAACGCGGCTTCTTTGCTAAAGCTTCGTGACTCATCCCACGGTAATATTTCCGCCGCTTCATCAGCAGCCACGCCAGACCCGCCATCTTCCGCGCCGCCGCGCTTTTCTTCTTGCTCATCCTCCCCGGCTGTTCCTCATATTTCATAAACAACGGCCCCTTCCTGCTCCTCTCTTCGGCCGCCGTTGTGATTGTTATCTGTGACGGGGTCTGCCGAAGAGTCTCCCCGGCAGACCCCTCTCCACACGGAACAATCGGCGCCGGCCCCTGTATCCCGTCGGATATAAGTTATCCCTTTTACAAAACAGTTTAGAGTATCTGTGATTTTTTGGGATGGAGACCGTGATTCGGGGATGGGGTGTCCATGACACCTTCGGGACAAAGACCCGTTGAGGTTTTGTCGCGGAAATGCCAAAACACGCCTAGCACAACTCTAATTGTGACTTGGCGCAACCGTTGTGCCCATTTCGCGTACAGCATTGGGTGTCCCCTTTTTTATCTAATCATTATCCACCAAATTCCATCCTCCTTTTCCCAGAATGGGGAACCGCCGCCCTTCCCTATTACGCCGCCCCCAAGTAAAGCCCCCGCGGGGTACTCCACGGCAGGTGGTATCATCTCCACCGCAGACGGGGTATAATGGGGGTATGGTAACGGTTGGGGGGTTCGCGCACGTGAGGCCTGTCGTGATTGGCGGGGGAAGTCCGGTTGTCATTCAGACGATGTGGAAGGAGCCGCTGACGCTTGATTCTGCGGAGGAGACGGAGCGGGTACTGGGCCGCATCGAAGGCTTGGCCGCGATCGGATGCCGCCTGTTGCGTTTCGCCGTACCCCAGATTGAGGATGCGGACGTGTTGGGGCGGCTTGCGCTAGGGACGGCGATGCCCCTTGTCGCCGACATACACTTTGACTACCGGATCGCGTTGCGCTGCCTCGACTATCCCATCGCCAAACTCCGCATCAATCCCGGCAACATCGGCGGGGAAGACCGGGTACGGGCCGTGCTGGAGAAGGCCGCCGAAAAAGGCCGCCCCATCCGTATCGGCGTAAATGCGGGAAGCCTGCCGCGCGACCTGCGGGAACAGGCCGACCGGGGGGAGATCGCCTTGCCGCGCACCCTTGTCGCGGCGGCGGAACGGGAACTCGCCGTCTTTGACCGTTATGCCTTCCCCAACGTCATCGTCTCGATGAAAGCGTCCTCGGTGCCGGACACCGTCACGGCGGCCCGGCTCTTCCGCGAAAAACACGGCGGCGCGTCCCCGATACCCCTCCATGTTGGCGTTACCGAGGCGGGTCCGCTCATCGCCGGAGTCGTTCGGAACACTGCCGCCCTCACCGGGTTGCTCAAGGACGGCATAGGCGACACGATCCGCGTCTCGCTGTCCTCGACGATGGAAAACGAAGTGATCGCCGCCCGTGAGATTTTGGCGTTATTTGCCGATAGTACGAGTATACGGCTCGTTTCGTGCCCGCGCTGCGGCAGGGCGTCTTTCGACACGCACGGATTTACCGAGCGGTGGCAGATGCGCCTCTACGCCGCCGGAAAGAAGGCCACCATCGCCGTGATGGGCTGTGTGGTAAACGGCCCCGGGGAAGCCCGCGCCGCCGATCTGGGGATCACCGGCGCGGGAAACAAAGTCCTGCTATTCCGGCACGGCGAGAAGATCAGGACGGTGGACGTTGAGGATGCGGACAGGGCCTTTGAAGAAGAACTGAGTAAACTGGAATGAAGTATAACCCGCTTTTTTGTCTCTCGTGCCTCGTTTGCCTCTCGCTCCCCATCGGACTGTTTGCTCAGACTGCCGTTGCCGCGCCGTCCGCTCAGGCGCGGGAAAACGCCCCCTATTGGTACAAACTGGAGCGGGGCAAGCACCTTTTCCGTTCCGGAAGCTACGGGGAAGCGTTGACCCTTTTTGAGGATGCGCGGAACGACCGGATCACCTTCTACGAAAACTACCGCTCGGCGGTGCTGGCCCTCATTTCGTTGCCGGAAGTCCGCGCGATGGAGGACGACCTCGACCGGATCACCGCCTTTGCCCAGGAACGTTACTATGTCGCCGCAAACGCCGCCTTTGCCGAACTCTTTTTCCATGTTCCCCGCGAGGAACTCTACGGGAAAGCAAGCGCGAGTCTCGACCTTTTCGACCGCCTCAAAGCCTATCCCGAAGCCGAATACTGGATCGGCGAGATCTACCGCATGGAAGGCTCCACCTTGATAGCAATCAAACAGTACGAGCGGGCACTATCGATGACCGGCAACCTCGCCGACCCCGCGCTGGAAACCGAGATGCTCTTCCGCCTCGCCGCCTTCCAAAAAATAAACGGCAACTACAACGAGATGGAACGGCGGCTCCAGCAACTCCTCGAACATGACACCCTCTGGTCGGAGGATGCGTCGAGCTTTGTCAGAAACGCCATGCAGCGGACGCTGGAAAACGAGGGCGTAGACCAATTTCTGCTCATGTACCGATATAAAAACCCCGTCACCGAAAAAGCCCACCGCCTCCTCGCCGAGTATTTTTACCAGTCGGGCCGCCACCTCCGTGCCGCCGACCACTACCTTTTCGCCTGGCTGACCGCCTCCACAACCGTCATCGAAGCCTACCAGTCAAAACTGATCGATGACTTCCGATTCACCACCCTTGCCGCCGTTACCGCCGCCCTGTCCCGCCGCCCCGACATCACCGCCTACATGAGCGAAGTCGAATACTACAAAACCGCCTACTACTTAGGCGCGTCCCTCTACGGCGCGGGCAGAGAAAGTGCCGCCCGCAACCTATGGGCCTACCTCGCCGCAGAGGAAAACGCGGGAGAATGGCGCGGCAGAGCCCAACGCCAGTTACGCGGCCCCGCAATAGACCCGCCCATACCCTTACCCTGAAGACACGAGAGCTTTGTGGGGGGAAGTCTCCCCCTCGCTCCAGACTTGCTCCGGCCTTACGGCCTCCACAATTCTTCCGCTACCCCCTCTCCTAGGGGCTCCGCCCCTAAGACCCCGGCCTTAATCACAGGTTCACCGTGAACAACAGGCGGCAACACGCCGTAACCAAGGGACTTCACGGCAGGTCGCCTTAGGGGCCTTGGATCTCGCCCATCTGGAGGACGTTTATTTCCGGAACGATTTCCGGCACGGAGAGGACGATGAGGTCGGGGACTTCGCGCTCGGCGGACTGTTTGACGAGGGCGCGGGTCTGTTCGGCGCAGAGGATGATCGGCTGGATCATACCGGCGTTTTTGGCGTTGCTGAGGGTGCGGGAGAGGGCGAGTATCCACGCCTTGTGCCGGGCCGGGTCCATTGCGGCGATCTTGCCGGAGGGGGTTTCCACTTGGCTCCCCAGTATCTCGGCTTCGAGCGCCTGGTTGATGGTCAATACGCGGATCGTACGGGTTTCCTCATCGGCGTACTGGAGGCAGATCTGGCGGGCCAATGCTTGGCGGGCTTTTTCGATGAGAAAGGGGACGTTTTTCGTGATGACGGAAAACTCGGCAAGGGCTTCGAGGATGCCCACCGTGTTGCGGATGGAGACCTGTTCGCGCAGCAAGCCCTGCAACACCTTCTGGATTTCGCCGACAGAAAGGTTTTTCCGCGCTTCTTCGATGACGGAGGGATAGTCCTGCTTGAGGGCTTCGAGGATTTTGCTCGTCTCCTGCATACCGAGGATCTCGGCGGCATGGCGGCGGATGATTTCGGTGATGTGGGTGGCGATGATGGACGGCGGATCGACCACGGTGTAACCGGCCCGCTCAGCCTCGTCCCGCCTGTCTTCGGCGATCCAAGTGGCGGGAAGGCCGAAGGCCGGGTCAACGGTCTTTTCGCCGGGGATGTCCACCGTTACGCCGCCGGGGTTCATACAGAGGTAGTAGCCCCGCCGGATCTTCGCGCGCCCCACCTCCATGCCCTTGATCTTGAAGCAATACTCGGCGCTGTCCAAGCGCATATTGTCGATGATACGTATCTTGGGGATAACAAGGCCCAGTTCCAGTCCCGCTTCCTTGCGAAGACGCTGGATGCGTTCGACGAGTTCCGCGCCCTTGTCCTTGTCAACCAGCGGAATAAGCCCGTAGCCGAGTTCCAGCGAGAGGGGGTCAAGCGGCACCACCGGGGAGAGATCCTCCGTTTCCGCGCCCTGCTTTTCTTTGGCCTTGGCCGCCGCCTCGTCAAACGCGGGCCGCAGCGCCTTCCGCCTGAGCATCCATGCGTAAAACGCGATGAGACCGGCCATTGGGACAAGCACATACCACGGGAAGCCGGGAAGGATAGCGAGAAAGAGCAACACCCCGGCGGAAATCCAGTAGATGCGCCGGTCGCGGGAAAACTGTTTCGTGATCTGTTCGTCCAGCGGAACGCCCGCGGAGGCGGCGCGGGTAACAATGACGCCGACGGCGGTGGAGACCAAGAGGCTGGGGAACTGGGAGAGAAGGCCGTCGCCGATGGAGAGCGAGATGTAGTTGGCAATAGCGTCTCCCGCCGATTCGCCGTGGATCGCCACCCCGACGATGAAGCCGCCGATGATGTTGATCACCGTGATGAGGATGCCGACCACGACGTTGCCGGAGATGAACTTGCTCGCGCCGTCCATTGAGCCGTAGAAGTCGCTCTCCATCTGGATTTCGCGCCGTTTCTGGTTGGCTTCTTCCTCGGTGATCGCCCCGGCGTTGTACTCGGCTTCGATGGCCATCTGTTTGGGGCCCATCGCGTCGAGGGTGAACCGGGCCGCGACCTCCGAGACGCGGCTCGCGCCCTTGGTGATGACGATGGCCTGTACCGCGATGATCACGATGAATATGATGAACCCGACGACAAGACCCTCGGTGCCGCCCGACCCGACCACGAAACTGGAAAAGGCGCGGATCATCCTGCCGTCAAACCGCGCGCCCTGCGTGAGGATAAGCCGTGTCGAGGAGACGTTGAGCGCGAGGGCGAACACCGTTACCACGAGGAGGATCATCGGGAATATGCTGAAATCGGTTGCCTTCTGGGTGTAGAGCACGTTGAGCAGAATGAGGAGGCTCAAGATGAGGTTAAACGCCATCAGCGCGTCGAGCAACACGGTGGGCAACGGTATGATGAGCATCATAACCACAGCCACAACCGCCACCGGCATAAAGAGCCCCTGTATTTTTATCCTCGGCAGTCCCAGTCCCGCCGGTTCCGCTATGTCAGCCATAGTGCCCTCCCGAATCCAGCTATGCCGCGCCGGTAATGTTCCCCGCGCACAATTAACGATACATCGTTTTCAGCCGTTTGTAAAGCGGCCGGAGAGTGGCTGCGACCGCCATTTGGCACGGTGTAATCTGCGGTTCCTTGATTGAGTCCGGGGACGGGGCATCCATGATGCCTTCGGGGGCGGGAAACCCATATGCGTTTATAGTGCTTTTACTCAAGAAAACATAAAGAGGGGGACGCCCAATGCCGTACGCGAAACGGGCACAATCATAAGGTTGTGCTAGGCGTGTTTTGGCATTTCCACAACACGGTGTGGGGGCCAAAAAATGTTCTGCCACGGATAAATGCAATAGGTTCCGTCTCCTCCTTCGCTCCAGCCCCACGCTTGCTTCGCAAGCACGGCCTACGCTATCCCCTTCTGCGGGCACCCAATGCTTCTCGCGAAACGCCGAGCGGGTTTCTGCTATTCCTGCGGCATGGTGTGGGCCCCTATGAATGTTTCACCGTCAATAAATGCAACAGGGCCCCGGTCCGCCTCCGTAACGTCCCACATTAACCACGACAGCAATCACGATTAACCGCAGAGGATACGGATAAGTGCCGGATGGCGGCGCGGATAATTAGGAGAGGCGTTTCACAACCTCACCTTGCGTGTCGGGGCAGACCTCTCTTGGGGCCATCTGTGGCCGGGACGTTTGAGGCTTGCCGGAATCCCCTTTTTGCCGTAAAGCGGGCTGTTAGCCGGGCGGAGACGCAGATTTGGGGGCAGCTCCGAACGAAAGCTGGTTGCTTTTCGCCTTCCCATTCCGGCGGGGGCTGCCCCAAGCCGCCCTGTACGTTATGACATCATCAAGCGGCCTTTCCGCCCCCTCGTCTACCGCATCCCAGTCCACCGCTTTCGCCCGCTCCGGCGGCTCCCCCGACAAGATCTCCGACAAATACCGGTCTCCCCAGACGTGGCCTGTCCTTCCCGTCAGCACGTTGAGGCGGACGGAGAACGTCTGCTTCATCCACTGCATTATCTTCGGCAGTTTGAGGCCGTCGTCGGGCTTGATGTAGAACGACAGGCACTCGTTCTCAAATTTAAGCCCGCGCATCTCGAAGCCGAAACGCGCGTTCGCCTCGCGGAGCACGCGGCAGAAGAGCGTTTCGGCCCACGAAAACTGGAAGAGCGGCTCGCCGATATTAACCGCCGTTCCCACTTTGTACCATACATGCTCGGCCAATTCACGTTTAGATCGCATATAGTATGCCTCCGTACTATATATATGCGGTTGTCAACCGTATTGCTTTATTTGAACGCGAAAAAAGCGCGAAAAAGATGAAAAAGCGCAGATTACACAGATTAGGAGCGGCCCGGCATGAAGGATCCGCATTTATTCGTGTCATCCGCGTTCATCTATGGTTCCTGTAACTTTTTTCAAATTTTTCACTTTTTTTCACGTTTTTTTGGGGTACCCACTTGACAAGTTTTTTCGGGTATGGTATAAAGGTACCTGTTGCCCTGAATATCGGGGCGGGATTGTCGTACAAAAGGGTAATAGTTGTATATGAAGAAAGTTTTGTTGTCGTTTAGGTCCTCTGGGTTGTCGCTGTCAAATAAATCCCCCCCCCCCTCGAACGGGTTTTTCGCCCCCTAAACACCCCTTTTAGGCCCTGTTTAGGCCGTTTTTACGGGTTTTCCCCTTTTTTCAATTTCCGCGTTTCACGGGCTTCCCGCGCGCCGGAAACAGCGCTCATAAACACGCCGGCTCTCCTCCTCAAATCCGTAAAAGAAGGGTTGTCTGTGGACGGCCTTCCGTTTTCATCGGTTCCGGTCTTCCGGCCGGGGCTGGGATTGTCGTTGTTGAGCGTTGTTTTTGGGGCATGGGTATTTTTAATTGCCGCGAACGGCACGAACAGGCACGAATGTTTGTTTCGCGGTTCTTTTCTCCCGTTTGTCTGGTTCGTGAGGCTGCGGGTCAACGACCCGTTGGTTCCCCACGCCGGAAACAGCGCTCATAAACACGTCGGCTCTCCTCCGAAAAGCCAAGAAAGAAGGGCCGCCCGTGGATGGCCTTCCGGTTTCCTACGGGCTCAGGTTTACGCCGGGCCTGGGATTGCCATCAATGAGCGTTGTTTCGGGCGCGGGGCATTTCGTGTGAGGGCTTGTCGATGGCAGGAGCGTACTAAAGCGGACTAAATGGCACGATCCCATGGATCGGGGACCGTTTAGGTATTGTTGCGGCGCGGCGTGTTGCTGTTGGGGGGACAGCGGCGCCCCCGCTACAGACAGCGGACTAAATGGCGCGGCCTCGTGGGACGAGTAGCGGACTGTGGCCGCAGCGTTAGGCAGTGTGCCGCTGTTGGGGAAGCGTTGCGCAAATGGATATTGAAATAAAGAGGAGCCCCGAAAACGGCCGGCTGCGTGGAAAACAGTACCGTGATCGGGGCAGTCAAGACAAGGGAAAGGATAACGCTTTTCCCGCGTCTTGTCCTCTTTTTATAAATGGAGGCCGAAAGGCTTCCAGGCTGTCCCGTATGGGAGGGCTTATTTTATTTTAAGGAGGACTTTTCAAATGAAAAAGTTCTTTCTAAGTGTGACCGTTCTTTTGATCGTGTCATTGTTTTTAATCGGTTGCGGGGGCGAAGATGGTGTCCTCGGTCCGACGGGGTCGGACGCTCCCATCTATCTTTCGGGCGAACAAACGTTCGAAGGCATTAACCACGCGCTTGCAAGCGGCGCGCCGGTGGTGTTCGCGGGCGTTGTTCAAAGTAACAACGGCACGGTTATCATTCCGGCGGGCAAGGGGGTTACTCTTGTGGGCGATCCGGCGTATTCGGCCGGATCAGGCATATCAGCTACTCTCATCGTATCGGATGGCGCCAGTATTTCATCCGCGTCTACCGGGAAAATCGCCAAGGGAAACGGAACCGCCCTCGCCGTTGTTGCTCCGGAATCTGTGCTGAGCGTCCGCGTGACCCCAGGTGCGGGGCTTACTACTTACCCCGTCTACAACAGCGTTGAAGATGTTGCGACTGCGGGAGGAGGGGGTACTACTGTCGCGGTGACGGGTCCTGTTTCGGTTGTCGGCACCGGTACTTCCGCCGGGAAAACCATCACGGCCGCCGACCTGACTAGTGTGACGGCACTGTTTTACGTGGTGGGCGACCTTACCGTGTCGGCGGACCTTACCACAACCCCCTTGTATGTTACCGGGAAAACAACCTTTACAGCGGCTCAGACCGCGCTTAAGGCTCTCACCGCAGGCAGCGTTGAATCTTCGGCGGCGATAACCGGCACGAGCAACGCTGACATTACCGTAACCGGCGAGCTCAAGACCACGGGCACAACAAGCAACGTTGCCCTGACCGGGTCGGGCGCCCTCACTGCGGGCAGCCTGAACTTGTCCGGGAACTTGACCACCGTAACCGGCACGGTTACGGTAAAAGGCGCCTCGGTACTGGGCGGCGACATTACCCGGGGAACAAGCGGCGCGTACCACTTCGGCGGGGACGTGACGATTGCGGACGGCAAAAAGATTGCCCTGACCAGTACGGACACATTGACCCTTGCGGGAGGCGCGTCAATCAAGGCCGGCGCCAACACCGTTCTTTCGGCATCCGGGGGTGATGTGGCTATAACGCCCGCCACCGGCGCGGTACTTACCGCCGCCGCCGCGAGCAAGAAGATCGGCGTGAGCACCGCAGGTATCGCTTTCACGGGTACCCTGGTCGTATCCGGCGAACTGGAAGCGACCGCTAAACCGATTACGGTTACGACAGGCACCGGCATCCTTGCCGTAGCCCCCGGCGGAAAGATTACCACCACGGGCGCGACGGATGCCGGGGCAATCCTCTTGGGCGGCGCGGCCAACAGCGTTACCCTGACCGGGGCCGGAAGCTGGACCGCCGGCGGTTCGCGGGTCAACCTTACGCAGACGGCCGCAAACGCCGTCTCAATCACGAAGACCGGCTCTGCCGCCGCCACGTTCACCGCCAGCGGCACTCCCACGATCACCGTACTTGGGGGAGACGGGAGCGCCAATGTGCTGACCCTCGGCGGCGGCACGGAAATCGCTCTTGGAGGTAATGGAACGAAAGTTGGCGCCATCTCGGTTGTAAACAACGACACCGCCTCAAAGATCCTATTTGCGGCAGCGGGCGCGAAAATCTCTACGGGATTAGCGGCGGCGACTACAAAAGTAACGACTGTTGCGGGCGGCATTACAGCCAACAGCGGCACCGTCGGGAGCAAACTTGAAGTTTTCTCAACCGGCGCCAGCGGCAGCAGCCTCAAATTGGGCTCTATTATACCCGCGTCAGATGCCAATTTTGACGGCACGGATAACGTGTTAACCGGCCCTTCCGCCACCGCAGCTACATCCATTGACGGTGCACTTACCGTAACAGCGGGCTAATCGGAATGTGTCTCCCGGCGCACATCGGAGCCGGGGAAACAGGCGGGACGGGGGATGGCCCCGTCCCGCCTAACGCGAGCTAAATGGTATGATTGCCGAACGGCAGCAGCTTTGGCAGACAGCCAAAGCCCGGCACAGCTGGGCGGCACGCCGTCCCCTAAGAGCCTGTTCAAAAACCTAAGCAGTTCCAGTTTCATAGAGCCCGGCCAGGGTAACGGCGCGGTCTTGTCCACGCCGTGCAGGACACCCCTGCTAGGCCGTGCAGGACACCCCTGCTAGGCCGTGCAGGACACCCCTGCTAGGCCGTGCAGGACACCCCTGCTAGGCCGTGCAGGACACCCCTGCT
>JAIRNN010000342.1 GCA_031257995.1 Spirochaetaceae bacterium
CGGTTCAAAATTGTCGCCGACCGTTACCGCAACCGTCGTAAACGATTCGGTCTCCGATTTAATCTCATCTGCGGAATTTGTAATTTCGAACGTTGAGTTTTGCAAGAGGTCTATTATACTCCCGTACATATATATATGCGGTTGGCAGCCGTCCTGCTTTAATCTGACGGGAAAAAAGCGTGAAAAAAGTGAAAAAGATTGGGAAAATCACGTTTTTCCGCAGATGAACACTAATCGCGATTAACCGCAGATGAACGCGGATGAGACAGGTTTTCGCGGATTTTTCGCTCGGCGCTTCTCTTAATCTGTGGAATCTGGGTAATCGGTGGACCTTTTTCGCCTGTGTTCATCTGCTTCATCTGTGTAATATGTGGTTTCTTGTGATTAAAGCCGTGATTGTGCCGGGGACGTTGTGGGGGCGGCCCGGGGCCCTGTTGCATTTACGTACCTTAAATCATTTATGGGCTCCGGGCCGCAAGAATGCCAAAACACGCTCAATGTTTCGCGTGCGGCATTGGGTGCCCCGCAGAGGGGGTAGCGGGATGGGGTTTTAGGGGCAGAGCCCCTAGGAGAGGGGGATAGCGTAAGACCAAACGGAGGGAGGTGCGGACGCGCCGTAGGCGTGGACGTATCGACCGGAGAGCGGGCTGGAGCGAAGGGGGAGACTTCCCCCTCTTTGTATTTTCTCAGGCAGAAGCGCAAATGGCTGCTCCCATATCCGAGCAGTTGAGCGGTATGTTATACTATAGACACGAATGGGGACAACGTACCCACTATAAGTATGCAGAATTATTATGAGATGCTTGGGGTCGGGGAGGACGCGAACGGCGCGGAGATCAAGAAGGCGTTCCGCGAAAAGGCGAAGCAACTGCACCCGGACATCGCGGGCAAAGATGCCGAAGACAGGATGCGCGTCCTCATCACCGCCTACGAGACGCTGCTCGACGGGCACCGCCGTTATGAATACGACCGCCGCCTGGCTCGGTTTGTCAAAACCTATGTGTTTGATTACCGAAAATTTTTGCAGGACGAGCCGGACGACCCGAAGCTTCAGGCGCGGCTTATTTTTTTCGAGTTACTGCGCGACCGGGGCGAGGATGCTATTAAGGTATGGCGGGCGCAGGGGGCACTCTCCTACACGATGCGGAAATACATGGACCGGGAAGACTGGATGGACTGTACATTTCTCCTTGCGGAAGAGCTGTACCGGTGCCAATCATACCGTGAAGCTTACGCCCTGCTCCGCGAAGTCGTGGAAGCGGAGGAGGAGAAGCCCTACTTCAAACATTTCGCGGTGGACGTACACGCCTTCCTAAAAAGTTTGACGCGAAAGATAAAGTGATGTATACTATGCATACTTAAACCAATTTCAGGAGGCACACATGAACATTGAAGTAAAATCGGTCGGCTTCGCCATGACTGACGAGGAAAAACAAATCATTGACAAAAAAATCGAGCGTTTCAAGAAGAATGGGGAGCATCTTACCGACCTCATATTTACCTTCACCAAAGAAGGCGCCGCCATCAAGGCCGAAGCGGTCATCAACTTTAAGGGCGGTCCGCGCGGCCATCTCGACGAACTCGACTACGACCTCAGAACGGCAACTGACAAACTCGTGGACAAGGTTCAGATCAAGATCACCAAAGAAAAGGAAAAGCACACGCCCAAGAGAGCCTAACCATTGCTTCCCGTCTACCGTAAATCGGGGAAATGGCTTAATGGAGAATTGAAAATGGATAACGGGTGGGTTTCGGAGGCCGCCCGTTTCATTTTCTCTCTGCCCTGCTCCTCTTGACGAGCAAATTGTTTTTTGATATAACTCGACGGCAAGGAGTAAACGAATGAGAAAACTTTTATCATTTTTGTTGATCATGGCGGTTGTAACCGCTACGGCTTTCGCGGGGGGCAAGAAAGAGACTGCCCCTGAACCGCAGACGGCGGCGCCTGTAACACCGCCTGTGGCGGCGGCCCCGGTGACGATTACGCTCGCGGCGGCGGCTTCGCTTGAGAAGGCGTTCACGGGGGAACTGATTCCCGCATGGTTGAAAGATCACCCCAACGTAACCATCGAGGGCGTGTACGACTCGTCGGGGCGGCTGCAAACGCAGATCGAGAACGGCCTCGCCGCCGACGTGTTCTTTTCTGCGGCAACGCGGCAGATGGACGCGCTCGTGACGGGCAGTTATATCGACGCAGAGGCGGTTTCGCCGCTTCTGGAGAACAAGATCGTGCTCGTGAAGCCGCAGGGCCGCACGACGCAGGTTACGGCGTTTGACAACATCCAGCGGGCGGCAACCATCGCGGTTGGCGACCCCAAAGTCGTGCCCGCCGGACAGTACGCAGAGGAGGCGTTGACCACAATCGGCAACTGGGACGCGATTCAGGGAAAGATCTCCCTCGGTTCAAACGTGACGGAAGTGCTGAACTGGGTGGCCGAGGCGAGCGCCGAAGTCGGGATTGTCTATGCGACGGACGCGGCTTCCCAGCCCAAGGTCGAGGTGATCACGCCGCTTCCCGCCGGGATTCTCGCGACGCCGGTCATCTACCCTGTCGCGCCGCTCAAGGCATCGGCCCATGGAAAAGAGGCTGCCGATTTCATCGCGTTTCTCAAAGCCCCGGTTGCCGCCGCGATTTTTGAGAAATACGGGTTCGTGCTGGTGAAGTAACGCTGTTCCACGATGACCGGCATAGACTCGTCGCCCATTCTCATATCAATCCGCACCGCTTCCGCCGCGATCTGCGTCACCTTCTTTCTGGGGCTTTTTGCGGCCAAGGCGGTGTCGGACATCAAAAACAGGTATGTCAAAATCGTGGTGGACGCGCTGCTCACGCTGCCGCTCGTGTTGCCGCCGACTGTGGCGGGCTTTTTCTTGCTCTACATCTTCGGCGCGCGCGGCCCAGTGGGGATGTTCTTCATCAACGTGTTCGCGTACAAAATCGCGTTTTCGTGGAGCGCGACCGTTCTCGCGGCGGCGGCCATCTCGTTCCCGCTGATGTACCGCTCGTCATTGGGGGCGCTTGAACAGGTTGACCGGAACCTGCTCTTCGCGGGGCGGACGCTGGGTATGAGCGAGGCAAAGATTTTCTTCGCCGTTACGATGCCGACCGCCCTTCCCGGCATCGCGTCCGGGGCGATTCTGGCCTTCGCGCGGGGGCTGGGCGAATTCGGCGCAACGGCAATGATCGCGGGGAATATCGCGGGGAAAACCCGTACGATGCCGCTGGCGATCTATTCGGCGGTGGCGGGCGGCGACATGGACGCGGGTTACCAATACGTGCTCATCATGGTGATCTTTTCGTTCTGCGTCGTCGCGCTGATGCACTATTTTACGGCGCGGGGGAAAAAGTGATCCGGGTCGAATTGAGGAAAAAACTTTCCGCCGCGTTTACGCTCCAAACTGCGTTCAAGACCAGCGATAACGGGGGAACGCTCGGCATTCTCGGCAAGTCGGGCTCCGGCAAAAGTATGACCCTCAAATGCATCGCTGGTCTGGAAACCCCGGACGAGGGGATCATCGTCGTGAACAACCGTATCTTGTTCGATTCGGCGGCAAGGATAAACGTTCCACCTCAGAGACGAAAAGTCGGCTACCTCTTTCAGAACTACGCGCTTTTTCCCCGCATGACCGTTTTACAGAACATCACCGCCCCCATGCGCGGCGGCAAAACCGCAAAAAGGGAAAAGGCTCAGGCGCTAATCGAACGATTTTCGTTATCCGGCCTTGAAAACAGGCTGCCCCAAGCGATTTCAGGCGGACAGCAACAACGCTGCGCGCTCGCCCGGCTCCTCATCACCGAGCCGCGCCTCATCCTGCTGGACGAGCCGTTTTCCGCCCTCGATGCCGAGTTGCGCGAGAAGATGCAGACTGAGTTTGTCGGCCTTCTCCACTCTTTCCCCGACGCGATCCTCGTAACCCATTCCCGTGACGAGGCGTACAAGCTCTGCGGGGAAATCGCCGTGATGGAAAATGGCCGCATTGTCCGGCACACCGGAACCGCCTGCCTCTTCGCCCGCCCCGAAACCGTGTCCGTCGCCGAGATCACCGGTTGCAAAAACATTTCCCCGGTCCAGAAACGCTCCGAACGCGAAGTTTACGCGCTCTCTTGGGGACTGCGCCTCGTTACCGTCCAAGCTGTGGACGACTCCGTAACCCACATCGGCATCCGCGCCCACGACTTTGCCCTGCCGGAAGCCGGTGATGAAACAAATGTGATCCGCCTGAACGTCAAACTCGAAAACGACGAGCCGTTTGAAAAGATGATCCTCTTTTCAAACGCCGATGCGAAAGATGATAGCGAACAACAAGAAATCTGGTGGAAGTTCAGCAAATACCTCTACCGCGACATTCCGCAAAGGCTGCGCATCCCGCCCGAACGCATCCTGTTGCTGAGAGAACGATAACAACCGCATAATCACGTGGAACCACATCCTTAATCACGTTTGACCACAGATTAACACAGAGTAGACGGATACACACAGATTTTTCACACCGCTACCCTTTTTTCATTCGCATCAATTCGCGTTCATTCGCGGACCCCTTTATTAAAATCTGTGTAATCCGTCGCCGTTTACGGCACAGGACCTCTTCACTTGCGTTCATTTGTTGTTATACTGCTTTAGGCATGAAAATAACATCGGTGTATTTTAGGAGGGGGAAGTCTCCCATATGCGTTTACTTAGGGACAAGGAGCCTGTAAAGTGCCGGGAGCCGTTTTCTTTTAGAATTGGCACAAAGAGCAGCGATTCGATGAATGTTTTCAAACATATC
>JAIRNN010000271.1 GCA_031257995.1 Spirochaetaceae bacterium
ACCGGACACCGCCTCATCTGGTTCCCCGTGATTAATGCCGTAATTGAGCCGGGGGCGGTTTCGGGGCTCTGTTCTTTTATCTACTGATAAACATTCAATGGGCACCGTGCCGCTGGAATAGTAAAAACGCGCTCAACGTTTCGCGCATGGCAATGGGCGCCCCGCAGAGGGAGAGGCATCCCCAACTAATCCTATCATTTTCCATTATCAACTTTCCATTTTCAATTCCCCGTAGAGGCAACGGCGATTGGGAGAAGTCCGCTATCCCTGTTCAATGTCCGGCGAGGTCGATTGGTTCTCTTGCGCGGTGTCTGTAGGCGGCGGATCATTTGGTTTCTCTATTTCGTGCCCTTTCTCAGCGGGAGACGACTCACCGGTTTGACGGAGCCCTCCATCTCCATACGTCCCGCTTATAGCAACCGGATCGTTACCCTCTCTTATAATGCCGAATGTTACGGATAAAATAATGTTTTTGGTATCACGGGGGATAGATTCCGCTTTTATATGCAGGAGGGATATGTTGTTTATCCTGTTATATTGAACGCGCTGACATTCGCCGCCCATGCTGATAAGCTGGCCGCCGAGCATAAGCTGAACTATCACGGAACGCGGCATATCAACTTTTCCTTCCATAACAACCGAACAGCCATCATCCGATATATCGGACATAGTGCAAGGTTTGCCCTCAGCAAAAGTTCTCCCCATACCGTCGCCAATCGGATAAATATGCGCCTGTTTCTTCAACGCCGTTCGTACCGAATTCCGTTTTTGCGCGCGGAAAAGGGGGGCCTGATGATGCATCAGCAACACAAAGTCTCCGGTTCCTCTATCTTCAATTTCCTTCACGACGGTTGTGTTAAAAGAATATTCCCCATCATTTATCTTACGGAAAAACAGCATAACCTTCCTGCCTTCCCATTTGAAATCGGCCGGTAGATCGCGGACAATCGGCGACAAAATGGAAAAGGAGGAACTATGCGACACAACCTGCGTGGTAAAAATTCCCACCCCTGCTAACACGACCTGCACATTTTGTCCGGCAGGTATCTCTTTACTGCTGGATAAAATTTTCCGCACGTTCATTTTTTGAATCGTTATCCGCTTCCTGCGATCCAGCAACTTCCCCAAAAACTCCTGACAGGCGGGATCTTTGTCTTTCCCGGCTGCGGCGAATTTCTGCATTGCCGTGGTTATAACGGTATCAAGACTCTTGTACGACGTTAAAAATGCTGTCGGATCCTCAAGGTTTGCGGAGACCACGATATCATACAGAAGCGCCGTTTCCTCTAAGCCAAAACCCGCCGCCGTTATTTTTCGCTGAAATTGAGAAAGCGGCATAGAGCCCTTTCTTATCTCAGACTTCTGTTTCTTGACTTTACGCCTCTTGACCATCCACACCGCAAAAAAAACAAGAGTTGCGGCGGCGACAGTGATAAGGATAACAGGCAAGACGCTAACCTCTCTCAGGCGGCAGCCGTAAATGCGGCAACGGCTGCCTTAAATGCGGACGCACAGGCGCGGATCACTTTTTCATCCACACAATACGCGAAACGTACCCAGCCCGGCGTACCAAACGCGCTGCCCGGAACCCCCAAGATGAGATGCTGTTTCAGGCAATCGACAAATCGGCCGTCGTCCCCGCCCGGAACCTTCGCGAATACATAAAACGCGCCCTCCGGATCCGTGTAGGTAATACCCGCGCCGTCCAGCACTTCTTTGAAGGCCTCCCGGCGTTTCGCGTAGACCGCCGCCGGAGCCTTCTCGTCAATCAAAGCGGCAACCGCCCGCTGCATCAGCGCCGGAGCGTTCACGTAACCCAGCACACGAGTCGTGTAGGCAAGTGCCGCAAACACCTCGTCCTTATCACGTATCGCGGGACTCAGCGCGATATAGCCGATCCGCTCACCGGGAAGGCTTAGACTTTTCGAGTAGGACGTTACCACGATAGCCTCGTGATAGGCGGTAAGCACCGGCGGGACAACCTTCCCATCGTACACGATTTCGCGGTACGGCTCGTCGGCAATGAGGTAGGGATAACGCCCGGTCTTTTTTCCGTGCGCCAGAAGCACCCTGGCAAGCCGCCCAATCGTCTCTGCGGGATAAATCCTCCCCGTCGGATTGTGCGGCGAATTGATCAGCACGGCGGCGGTCTTTCCGTTTAACGCGGTGGCAATCCGCTCAACGTCAAGATTGAAATCCGGCATCGCGTCCACCTCGACCAGTCTCCCGTCGTGATTTGCCACATACGCCCGGTATTCCAAAAAGTAAGGCCGCGCCGCCACCACCTCGTCACCGGGCCCCAGAATCGCTTTCAACACGGCATTCAACCCGCCCGCCGCGCCGACACTCATCAGGATATGCGACCCGTCAAGCGCAACTCCCTGTTCGCGCCCGGCTTTCACCGCTATCTTCTCCCGCACATCGGGAAACCCCGCATTCGGCATATATCCGTGGGGCAACGGTCTTCCCTCGTCCAGCAACCGCAGCAACATCCGGCGAAAAATCGGCGGCGGGTCAATATCTGGGTTACCAAGCGAAAAATCAAACACCTTGTCCGCGCCATGAACGGCCTTGAGCCGCACCCCTTCCTCAAACATCTTGCGGATCAGCGAAGACCCGTCAAGAGCACTTTTTATCGCAGTTGATATTGGCATAACACTATAATATCACCATAAAGTGATTCGTGAATAGCGGTTAAGAAAAAGTTGTGTGTGGCATTTTTTGGGCCCCATACCGTGTTGCGGCAATGCAGAAAACACGCTCAATATTCCGTGCGCGGTATCGGGTGTCTCCCACTTTATCTCCTGAGCCTGTTTCAAAACCTCAAACTTTCATTTTTTTCACCTTTTTTACCCTCTTTTAGCGTCAAAATAAAGCAAATGGGCTCACAACCGCATATATATATACTGCTTTAGGCATGAAAATAACATCGGTGCGTTTTAGGCGGGGGAAGTCTTCCCGCCCCCCCCCAAAAAAAAATCGCTCCAGCCCGCTCTCCGGCCGATAAGCCCGCACCTACGCCTAAAGGCGCGTCCACACCTCCCTCCGTTTGGTCATACGCTACCCCCTCTGCGGGGGTCAGCCCCCCGCAACGCCCCCGAATCATCGCCGGGCAATTTTTTGTGGATCTGTAAATGATGGTTTCATGCCTAATGGAGTATATATGCGATCCAAACGTGAGTTGGCCAAACACATTTGGTGCAAAGTCCAGACATCGGTAAACATCAGCGAGCCCTTGTTCCGGTTGCCGATGGCCGTAGTGCTGCTCCACCGCGTGTTCCGCGAGATTAGGAAGCGTTATCCCTTTGAGATACGCGGGTTCCAGCTTGAAGGAGCGCGGCTCACGTTTTACATCAAGCCCGACGACGGCTTTATGTTGCCGCTGATAATGCAGCTGCTGAAACAAACGTTTTCTTTGCGGTTCAATATAATCGTAGGAAGGAAGGGGCACGTGTGGGGCGAGCGGTACGAGTCGGAGATCTTGGACGGGGAGCCGCCAGAGGATGCGGAAGAGGTTGACTGGGGGCGACAGACAAGTCGGCCAACACGCCGGTAGCGGGGGCGATGGCCTACATCTTGAGTTGGGACAGCCTTAGGTCGCCCGGGATGACGATAACGACCCGGTTTTCGGCCCACAACGCCGCCAAACACGCGTCTCTGCCGGGATAACCGCCGGATCACGGCAAAAAGGGGATTATTACCAGCCTCAAACGTCCCGGCCACAGATGGCCGCAGGGGAACTCTGCCCCGACACGCAACATTAGGCTTTGAATCAGGCTCATCCGTGAAAATCCGCAGACCCTTCTTCACCTGTGCTTATCCGCGTAATTCTATGTTATTTGTCAAGCAGAAGCCCCCTTTTTCCCGCCCGGAAGCGGCACCCTGCGCAACTCCTCCGGCGTGTCCCGAAGACTTTTTTCTTGCCTTTCATATCTAACCCCATGTGGTCCCCTTGTTTTCAGGCAGAACCAGTTTACTTTGAGCTAGATTTTTATTTTGGCGTACACACACCCTTTTCCCTAAGAGCCTGTTCAATATCTTGTCCAAATTTTCCCCGGATGTATAATAGACTTGTTCAATAACACTCTAAACCCGCCTTTCATAATTTATGATTCCGCAAATCAAAGTCATCCTAAGAGAATGCCGGTTGCAGCAATGCCCCCGGTAAGGATATGACATAC
>JAIRNN010000280.1 GCA_031257995.1 Spirochaetaceae bacterium
ACGGATACAATCATTTTGCGGTAAAATCACAAATTTACCTGGCATCACTGAAACGCGCGATGGAATTACTTTCTGCCTTTAACATGGGGGATAATGGTGCTTTTGCGTAACATGAGTTATAAAATAAAAAAGTTGGCGGGAAAGGCGGCTGGGAATAAGCGGCAGACACGCCGTAAAATGTAAACGCAAGGGAATTCGGTGACTGACACTTTTTCCCTCTGTGTACTCCGTGGTTACTTTTTCTTTCTGTGAGTTAGGAAATAACCACAGAGGAACACTGTAACCGTAGGGGAAAGGGAAACAGCCGTAACTATTCAGTCCCAAGGCTAAATAGGGGCAAACCGGGGGTCCGGAAGAAACCCCGGCGGGGACGTAGCGAGGGTTGTCTCCGCGGAGCTGAAGCGTTTTATCAAAAATGTTGGTAAAGGGCGAAATATGTTGACTAAATAGTTGTTCTACTATAACTATTCAGCCGTCTTTGTTGCCGGAGGCGGGGTGTCCATGACACCTTCGGGGGCGGGAAACCCCCGAAGAGGGGGTAGCGGAGGGCGCAAGACCGTAGCGAGGGGTCGGCAACGAAGTAGCCGCGACTTCCCCCACCTGATTGGCAGACAATGTTTTTCGCCCACTACCAAAATGTCGGCATTATTTGCGCCGCACCGTGTTGCGTAATTGTAGTAACGCCCTCAACGTTTCGGGCGCGGTAAATGGGTACCCTTCGGGGGAATGGATAATAGCGGATTTTGGAGGCCGTGCGTTTTCTTTCTGTCATTTTCAATTCCCTCGTAGAGGGCGGAGGCTTCCCCCTCATTACTCACTTGTTCACTAATCACACCCCTTACTTCTTGCCTCTCCCGCCTGTTTTCGCACCGGCCATAATCTTTCCCTTTACGGCGAACACGGCGAGGGCGGCGATGAAGAGCAGCGCGATTGAAAGAATGGCGAAAGAACTGCGACCAGCCGCCGTTCTGACCACCGCGTAGAGGGCGGGGCCCATGACCGAGGCGAATTTGCCGAATACGTCGAAGAAGCCGAAAAATTCGCCTGCGTTTTCGGGGGGGACGAGTTTCGCAAAATGGGAACGCGACACGGCTTGAATGCCGCCTTGGACCATCCCGACGAGTACGGCAAGCGCCCAAAACAGGACAAGTGCCGTGTCTTTGCCAAAGAGTCCGGTTTCGAGGCCGAATCCCATCACAAAGCCCACGCCGCTTATGCCGAGGTAGAGACAGACCGCGCCTGACAGCATCCGCAATGAACCGAAACGGCCGCTCAACTTCGCAAAAAGAATCGCGCAGGGGAACGCGATCAACTGGGTGACGAGCAGTGCCGTTATCATGCCGACGGCGTTGAGCCCCAGCGTTTCGCCATAACTCGTTGACATATTGATTATCGTCCCTACGCCGTCTATATAGAAGAAATACGCGATGATAAAAAAGAATAGCGGCTTGTGCCGGAAGATTTTGGTCGCGGCGGCGGCGATTGCCGCGAATGTTTTTTTGACAACTGCCCGTTCCGGTTTTTCAACGCCGTGTATCTGCGTAACATTTTTGAGGAAGGGGATCGAAAAGAGTCCCCACCACAGTGCCGTAACAAGGAGCGCAATTTTTACGGCGGCCTCTCCGTCTATGCCGAACCGCGAGCCGAATTGGATCAGCGCAATACTGAAGACAAAGGGAATCGTACTTCCGCCGATATAGCCAAAGGCGAAACCCAGCCCCGAAACGTGATCCATCCGTTCAGGCGTAGTCACGTCCGGGAGAAAGCTGTCGTAGAGCATCACGCTTGTCGAAAACCCTATCCGGGAAAGCACCGTGAAGACCAGCATCACCTGCCACGTCCCGAAAACGGCACACAGGAGAGTCGCCGCCGTTCCCAGCACGAGAAAAAACACAAAGAGTTTTTTCTTGTGGCCCGCATAGTCGGCAACCGCCCCGACAATGGGAGACAGCACCGCCGTTATGATCATCGCGGCGGCGGTACCGGCACTCCACCAAGTATCGCCCGCCGCACCCGTCCGGTTGACCAGGCCGGTAAAATACACGGGAAATATTGCGGCCATCATGATGGTCGCATACACCGAGTTCGCCCAGTCGTAGATAATCCAGCTCTTTTCCCTTGTGGTTAAAGGGGCTAACGCGCTTTTCATATCGCCATAATCTCCTTTGCAAGCGGCGCGATGTCAAGCAGACTGCCGCCCGTCCGCTCTCCTTTCCCGCCATTTTTCCATCGCGCCAGATAAAACACGGCGTACCGCTCATAGTCGGCAGGATACCCATGCTGACTCTTTATCTTTTTGGGATAATTCTCGTAACAATAGCCGCGTTTCGCGCAAAACCCGAAAGGCAGCCCCGTATGCCCGCATTCCCGCATCTCATCGTCAGTCAAAAACCGCTTAAAACTCACATCCCGCGAAACAGCCTCCCGGATTTGTTCAATTGACTCTTGTCCGATCGTCTCTTGCCCGCCGGTTCCATGCAGGAACGCGGAACCACCCGCGCACTCAAAGAAAACGCCGCCCGGCTGGTAACTGCCGCCATTTTTTTGCAACAATCCGAGACGGACAAGCAGGTCGTTCGGTGCGACGACGGTGTGAACGCCGATCTGCGCGTGGTCGGAAAACACGATCACCGCCATGTCATCTCCCGCCGCGTCAAGCAGTGTGCCGAGGTTCTCGTCCATCAGGGCAAAGGCTTTCTCGATGACCTCCTCCGTCTCGCCGCCCTCGTGACAGAGCGTGTCGTATGCGGTGAAGTGTACCAGCGTAAGATCGGGCCGCTTTTCCCGAATAATCGCCGCCGCGCAGGCCGTGACAAAGCGGTCCAGTCCAGGCTGGGCGGTCCCGTTGAGGAGGCGACGGTAACGGACAAAAAGATCAAGCTGCAAGAGCTTCGAACCGGCGCGGAGGTTTTCAATCAACTGGTTCTGGCCAGGCCGGATGAGAATTTCGGGAATATTGTACGCGATCTCTCTCGCGCCGCCGGTTGCCGGCCAGAGAACCGCCGCCGTTGTGAGTCCCCGTTCCGCCGCTTCTTCCCAGAGCGTCCGCGCCCGTATCCCCTTCGCCTGAAAGTTCCACCGGGGATGTCGCTGAGGAAAAACCTCCGCATTGCTCACCAGCCCATGACCGCCGGGAACAAGACCGGTAACGACCGAGGCGTGAACAGGGTAGGTGTTGGAAAGAAACACCGTGCGGACATCACGCGAGACGGCGCTCTCACGGGCAAGACCGGCAAAACGGGGAAAAGCAAGCAGCCGGTCAAACAGGTGATCGCCCACAGCGTCAAAACTGATGATAAGGAGCTTTCCCACATTGCAATTCTACCATAAACCCAAACTTGAATCGAGCCCGGTTGGATAATGATCAGTGAATAGCGATCAGCGGGGGAAGTCTCCCCCTCGCTCCAGCCATCTCAAACCCTACAAACCGTCGCAGACTGCGTCTGCTTATGGGTTTGTAGGGTTTGAGCCGTCTTCCGCTACCCCCTCTGCGGGGGTCAGCCCCCCGCAACGCCCCCGGCCTCAATCCCAGAGAACCATATATGGCGCCATCTGCGGTTAACCGTGATTTTTTCAACTTTTTTCGCGTTTTTTCTCGGTGCCCGCTTGACAAAAAAAGAAGGCCGTGGTATAAAGAGACCGTGCGGTGTTTTAACCGCCCGGCAAGAAGGAATTGATAAAATGAGTGTGAAAGGCCCGGCGGGGCTTGCTTTTAACAGGTTGATTTTACGTTCTCACCCCAATAATCCCCCCCTCCAATAAAAAAACCAAATCCATCCTCCCTCCTCCTCGACCGGTTTCGGGAGGCCACGCCTCCTTCCCGGCAAACGTTCCCCTTAATTTAAAGCGCTTTTCGCGTACCCCGGCATATCTCTCACGGATTTATCCGGCCTCCGGGCCGGCCGCTCCGTTCCCTCTTTCCCGCCGCGGCAGCGCCGCGCGGACGGATCCCCATGCCGGACCGCGCGCTCGAAACAATGCCCGCAAACACGCGGCCCCCCTCCTGATTTTCCGGATAAGGGGAGTCTCTGTGGACGGACGTCTCTTTTCATCGGGGCGGAAACCCGTGCCCGCTCCGGGGATGCCGTTTCCGGGTATTGTTTCGGGCGCGCGCGGCTTTGCCCGGGGCGCGTTTCGCGGAACCTCCGTCCCGCCGCCAGGGGAGGCTCCCATGAGTTCTTAACAGGGTATCAAGGGGTAACCCCGAAGCCGCCTCGCCAATGAAAACGGGGCGGTTCCGGGGCAGGGTGAGCGCATATAAATTATGCCGGAGGCGCCTTAGACAGAGTTTCAGAAGCAAAAGAGGAGTGAAACAGCAGCCGCTTGAAATAATCATCAGGCCACGCCATCTGTTTCGCCCGGCTCTTTACACTGTCCTTCGATTCCTTGTCAGCGCGCGCCACCGTCAGGGCTGTCTTGCGGAAACACGCCCAG
>JAIRNN010000288.1 GCA_031257995.1 Spirochaetaceae bacterium
GCCGAACCGCGGAGTGACAAGAAAAGAATATCTGAAAAAACCGCATTTTCATCACAATCACAAATCAAACTGTTGGCCGGGGGGATTATACCATCCTGTTAACTTGTTGACAGGGGGAGGCTTCCCCCTCCGTTACGGCCCTACGGGTCTACGCTTACCCCCTCAGCGGGGGACCAGTACATTCCACCACCACCACCAAATCCAAAAAAAAAGAAAAATCCTCCAATCAACGCCCCCATTGATCACAGGTTTAATCACGGCATTATCACGAGGAACCGCAGATGAACACGGAGAAAACGGATACACGCAGATTTTTCATCGACAAATCCTCATCAGTGTGTATCTTTTTCATCTGTGTTCTGCGGTTCCCCGTGATTAAGGCTGGGGTTGATCCGCAGGTTAGGGGGAAGACTTGTTTTTCAGGTAATTTTTGTATTTGGACGGGTCGGCCTTGAACGCGACGATGGGCTGGTCGGCGTCCTCTTTCGCTTTGTCCACAGCTTTTTCCGCTTCGAGAATGAGGCGTTCGGGATCAATCTCCCGGCCGGCGCGAGAGGTGAGGCCGACATAGAAGTTCGTGATCGTGGTTTTGAAGGCGGTGTTGTCGAGGATGCGGCCGTGGAATTCGCGGGCGGCTTTGAGCCCATGCTTGAACACTACATCGGGCAGTACGATAAATATTCCCGTCTCGCCCCTCTTGAATGCCGATATTCGGTCAACTCTAAAGAAAACGGCGGCTTCTTCGGCGATTTGTTTGGCAAGCGACGCGTCGGCGAGGCTGGTTTTCGTCCATTCGACGCATAATAGCACCATATCCGTGTTTTTTTCATCGGCGGAAGCAAGTTCTTCGTGCAATTTTTGAATAAGGCCGAGGTATATCCCTGTCGGCTCTTCCACTTTTTTGCCAAGAACCGGTTCATGGGGCTCTTCCGCCGATTCTGTCATCGGTTCTCTCGGCGGCTTGGGGGGCCTCGTGTCATGCTCTTTGGCAGAAGAGTACATGCTCTTGTCAAAAACAATAACATCCAGCATGAGGACGAGAAACGCCGCCGTTACCGATAACAGAACGATGAGCAATGTCTCCCGCAGAATGTCGCCCAGCCGCTCTTTGTCAATATATCCGACGAGCGCGTTGATTTCCAACGTTGTCCGGCCGTCCCCGGTTACCTCCGCTAAATAGGGCGGGCGATAGATTTTCCACTTTGTGTCGAAGGAGTAGCCGGTATTGCTGAGATTGGGAACAATGGCCCGTTCTCCGGGCTTCTCCACCGCAAAAGCCACGCCGCCGGACACGGTAACGATGACCGCATCAAGCGTAAGCGACCGGAGAACGGACGCGCGTATCTCGTTTTCGAGATCGGCACCGGTAAAACCCAGCACACCGGCACCGCGTACCCTATCCTGTAACTTGGCGAATTCCTGTTCAATGATAATGCGGTGTTCAGTAACCGCATTCACTATTTTATATGTCGCAAGCACTGCCGCGAACATATAGACTACGATACAGAGAATCGAAATAGCAGTAGAAACTTTTTTCCACATACGTACCATTTTATCGGCACTTAACACCCGGCACTTAACCGCCCCAACCTCTGAATGGACGATGGGAAGCGGTTACAAGACACAGAAAGGGGAAGTCTCCCCCTCCGCTCTCGCCCCTCCTGGGAATTGATAATGGAAAATATCAACCGAGGCTGTTTCAAAACCTCATGTTGCGGGGATGGGCAGACCTCTCTTGGGGCCATCTGCGGCCGGAAGCTTTGGGGCGGCCTGTAACTCTCTTTTAGCCGTGATCCGGGGCGGTTAGTCGGGCGGAGGCGTTGGTTTGGGGGTTATCTCCAACGAAAGACGGTTGCCTTTTGCCTTGCCATTCGTGCGGGGGCTGCCCCAACTCAACTTGTACGTCAAAATCTCCTCTATCGGCGTGGCCGCCGCAAACGCTTCCGCCTCCGCCCAGTCAACTTCCTCCGCCCCCTCAGGCGGCCCTCCCCGTCTAGGATCTCCGACTCGTACCGTTCCCCACACACGTGCCCCCTCCGTTCCACCATTATGTTAAACCGCAGGGAAAACGTCTGCTTCAACCACTGCATTATCAGCATCAGCATAAAGCCGTCGTCGGGCTTGATGCAGAACGTGAGCCGCGCCCCCTCAAGCCTGAGTCCGCGTATCTCGAAGCCGTAACGCGCTTTTGTCTCGCGAAGTACGCGATGGAACTGGCCATGTCCAGAGCGCCGCTTACACCGGCTCAAAAGAGGCGGGCCGGTAACAGGGACGAAAAATGAAAGAAGCATTGTTTAGCGCTACTGCAAAGGGCTCCGGCGGGCGGTTTAGGGGCGGGGCGCGAACGGGGATTTTCCGCGTTCCGCCGTTTTTCAGGGGAAGGGGCGAATGAAGGAAAAAAAGACGGGAGAGAAACGCAAGAACCTGATACGGCTTGTACACACGGGCAAGGTAAAACTGGGGTGGGACGAGGATACGTACCGGGCTTTTCTGTGGGGCGTGTGCGGAAAGGAGACTGCGGCGGACATGAGCGTGAGGGAACTTTGCGATGCGGCAAACGGGATGAGGCGCGCCGGGTTTGCGGAAAAAGCCCTGCGGGTGAGGCCGGAGGAGCGGGGCCGGGCGACGCTCTCCCAGCTAGAGTACATCAAGGGGATGTGGGCGGTGTGCGCCCGGAACAAGAGCGGGAGGGCACTGGGCGCGTTTGTGAGGAGAATCGCCCATGTTGACGCTATGCGGTTTCTGACGGTGGAAACGGCGCGGAACGTGATACTGGCCCTGCGGGACATGATGGAGAAGGCGGGGTATGACCCGGACACTTCGCAAAAAGCAAGCGAGCAAAAAACCGGGGCGGCCAAGCCGTCCCTCAAAATGAACACAGGGAGAAAAGTATGAGAAACAAACTGACGGATTTGAACAACCACCTGTTCGCGGAAATCGAACGGTTAGGAGACGAAGACTTGAAAGGCGAGTCGCTTGCGGCGGAAATAGTCCGGGCACACGCCGTGTCCGAAATCGCCTCGCGGATTATCGCCAACGGCGATCTGTTACTGAAGGCGAAAATCGCGGGAACGGAGAAGCTGGGCGGGGATGTGGAAGTCCCCCGGTTGCTGGGGTAGCCGTATGCATCGGTACACGCTGGAAGAAATCCGGTTTCTCAAAAGGAAGGCTGCCGGGAACAGTTACGCCGTGCTTGCCACGCTTTTCAACGCCCGTTTCGGCGCGGAGGTAACGGCCGGGCAAATGGGAAATACGCTGAAAAGGTACGGCCTTAAGAACGGCCGGGACTGCCGTTTCGCTCCGGGCGCGGTTTCCCCCAACAAGGGAAAAAAGAAGTGGTGGAATGGCGGCGAGGAGACGCGGTCCAAAAAAAAAAGGGGGCCGGCCCTGGAACTGGAGGCCTGCCGGGAGCGGGCGGATAAACACTGAGGGGTATGCGGAGGTTAAAGTCCGCGAACCGGACAAATGGCAGGCAAAGCACACCCTGATTTGGGAAGCGGCCAATGGGAAGGTTCCCAAAGGACACACGGTGATATTCGCGGACGGGAACCGCCAAAACCTGAAGTTAACGAACCTGCTATTGGTATCCCGGAGCGAGCTTGCGGTGATGAACCGCCGGGGTTTGATTTTCGGGAATGCGGAGCTTACCCGCGCCGGGAAACAGGTAGCGGACTTAAAGATGCTGATTGCGGTCCGGAAAAAGAAAAAGCCCCCGCGCAAAGGCGATGGGGCGTTTCGCGCGGACGGGGAATGAGCGAAAGGGGGTTAAAGATGAGGTTTCGTGAATTGTCCTTTTCGGAGGATTTGGTTGTGTTATGCTCACGGGCGGTAACGGCGGAGGAAGCGCAAAAAGGAATCCGCGCTCTGTGCCGCGCCGCGGGCGGGCTTATGATGTATGTTCCCGCAAAAAAGGAGGCTGGGAAAAGCGCGGAGAGGATACGCGGCGTACTTGCCGATGCCGTGGGCGACCGGGCCGCTTCCCTGATGCTTGAAAAAATCATGGGCGTCTACGGCGGGATGCAGGTGTATATTCCGTTTGAGCGGAGCGCGTTCAAGAAAGTTATCGCGCTGGAAATTTACGCGCGGTGCGGGAAGAAGGGGGTAACGATGAACGACCTGGCGAAAGAGTACGGCATCAGCTTTGCCCACGCCTACCGGCTGTACTATGCGGTCAAGCGCGAACGGCAGGAAAAGAGCCTTCCGTACCTGCCTTTTTTGGAATTAAAACAATAATTGTAATTATTGTAAACGAGCCGGGTTTACCTGATAGGCTGTCCGTATGAAAAAGACGGACAGCCTTTTTTATCGCTGAATATCGAGGGGAATGAAGTTCCGAAGCGCCTTGAACTCGTGCCGCCGGGCGGGGTGATTACCGGGCGGGATGGGCGGTCATGGAAAAACCCCGATCCGAAGCAGGTCACGCTTAATTCTATGGAGCGGCTTCCGAAACTGCCTGTTGACGAAAATCACGCGACCGATTTGGCCGCGCCCAAGGGCGGGGCGGCGCCGGCACTGGGCTGGCTGACAAATCTGAACGCCGATGAGACGGGCGCGATACGCGCCGATGTGGAATGGACGCCCCGTGGCAGGGAGGCGGTGTTAAACAAGGAATACGGCTATATCTCACCCGTTTTTCTTTACAACAAGGATGGCGAAATCAACTGCATACTTCGCGCCGCCCTCACGAACTCGACTAATTTAGGATTGCCCGCGCTGAATGCGGAGCAAAAAGATAATGATACGGAGGATTTTATGGACAAAGCATTGTGCGCCGCGCTGGGGATTGCCGAAAGCGCGGACGTGAAAGAGGCGCTTGCGGCGGTTGAAAAGCTGAAGACGACGCGGAATGCGGAGGGCGGCGTTGATTTGGAAACCTACGCGCCCTGAGCGGAACTGAACGCCGCTTTGGAGAAAGTACTTGCCGCCGAGAATCGGTTTGCCGAATTGAACGCGGAGGCGTTTAAGAAGGAATCGGAGGCGGCGGTTGACGAGGTGATTAAGGCGGGAAAGTTTCCGCCCGCGAGCCGGGAGACCTGCCTCGCGCTGTGCGCTGACAAGGCGGGGCTGGAGAAGTTTAAAGAACTTGCCGCGAAGAGCTTCGCGGTGATTGACGGTAAGGCGCAAGCGCTGGAAACGCCGCCGCCTGCGGCGGAGGCCGCCCTTAACAGCGAGGACGCGGCGATGGCGAAAGCGATGGGGTATTCCGTTGAGGACTACCGGAAAATCAAGGAGGCGGGGCGGCAGTAGCCGCCTCGCAGTTTCCTTCGGAAACTGTATAAGGAGAAAAGCATGATAATTACCAATCAGACACTGCAAAGCCTTCGCACGCTGGTGCGCGGCGAGTTTGCCGTCCAAATGGCGGCAATGCTTGCGAAGGGCGCGTTTTATCAAAAACTCGCCACGGTCATCCAGTCGAACACGCGGAGCAACACCTACGGGTGGCTGGGGGATTTTCCGCGCCTTCGCGAGTGGGCTGGCGACCGCGTTATCAGGGACATGAGAGAAACGGCGTATGCCATTGTCAACAAGAAGTACGAGTCCACGCTGGGGGTAGACCGTGTTGACCTTGAGGACGACAACCTCGGCGTGTACCGCACCCACGCCCAAGCGGAAGCGAGAACGCAGTGATTTCGTTCTTTGAGCAGAGCGTGGCCGCCCTTATGAAGGACGGGTTTACCGGGCTGTGCTTTGATGGCCAGCCGTTTTTCGATACCGACCATCCGGTGTATCCCAAACCGGACGGCACGGGCGACCCTGAAAGCGTCTCGAACATTATCGGGGAGGGAAACGGGAAGCCGTGGTTTCTGCTGTCGCTTGACGGCGTTTTGAAGCCGTTTATCCTGCAACAGCGGAGCGCC
>JAIRNN010000289.1 GCA_031257995.1 Spirochaetaceae bacterium
CGGCTTAAAATAGACTACCTAAATAGGGAGTCTGAAAATTGGCGTAAATTGACTTAACTTATTGCTACATAAGGAATTACGTAGACAGACCACCTATTTTCGGCGGAGTTAGGGTTTGAGAGGAGATATTATTATGCGTACGAAAAAATTATTGTTCGTTTTCGCTGCCGTTTCCCTGTTTCAGGCGTTCGCCGCCTGCAGCATGGAGTTCATCCGTTCCGCCGGCGCCGAGGCGCCTGCCGCCGGGCCCCCCTCCGGGGGCCTCCCGGACATTGGACAGACGGCCCCGGAGGAGGCCGCCGGATACGCCAGGGCCGCCAGCGTCACCGCGGCGTTCTCCGCCGCCGCTTCCAAAATCCCCGCCGTCCTGAATGCCGGCCTGCCGGTAAAACTCAATTAAATCCGCAAACCAAACTCAATTTGAGAGGAGATATTATTATGCGTACGAAAAAATCATTCCTTTTTTTCGCCCTTGCCGTTTCCCTGTTTCAGGCGTTCGCCGCCTGCGACATGGAGTTCGTCAATCCAGCCGGCTCCGGCGCCGAGGCGCTTGCCGCCGCGCCCCCTCCCGGGGGCGTCCCGGACATCGGGCAGCTGACCCCGGAGGACATCGCCGGGATGACCCCGGAGGAGATCGAAGAGATCCTCGGACAGCCCGCCCAGCTGACCCCGGAACAAACCGCCGCGATCGCCGAAAAACAGCGCGAAAACGCCGAAGCCGTAGCCGAAATGGAACGCAACGGGCGTTACCTCTTGGTTTACCGCCTCCCCGCCGGAACCCTGCCCGCCTTTATTTCCGGCGTGAAGGTTACCGACGGCGGCAAACAGGCCGCCTTCGCCGACGCACGGACCCCCGTTCTCGTCGACTATTCGGAAACCAGTTTCCGCAACGCTTACATCCCCCTCGTCTCCCAGGCCGGCGTTCCCTTCGCCAGAACGGGCTCCTTCTACGCCGAATTCTCCGTCCAGATCGACGCGCTCGTCAAAATATTCGTCCGCGCCGAACACAAGGCCCTGGTCTCCTTCTCCGAAGGCAGGGGATCCCTCGACCTCGAACAGCTCTTCCGGCAGGCCCAAGCGGAGGGCGCGCCTCCCCTCATCGTCCCCGCGGACAACGCCGACCCCGCCGCCGCGGCCCAAGCCGCCGCCGAAGAAGCCGCGAAAAACGAACAGATCGCGGAAATCGTCTCCTCAGGCGACTATATACGGTTCTATAACCTCCCCCGCAACATCTCCAAGTCCAAATTCTCAGGCGTATCCGTCCTCGGCGGCCCCTCCGCCGCCGTCGCCAAACCCTCCGATTACGAGGCGATTGCCGTCCGCAACGCCATCCCGCTAAAGGATTTTCCTTCAGTCAGGTATATGAATACCAGCCACAATAAATCCAAGGCGTTCTTTATTTCCCGCCTGTGTGCCGATGCCCCGAACTCTTTTGGGCATGACCGGCAGTAACCGCTCGAAACTTGCTTTCTCCTCTTTCATCCCTTGAGTTTATCTCGTTTTTAAAACTTTGGTAAGTAAACGCATATGGGGAAGTCTCCCCCTCGTTCCGGCCCGCTCTCCGGTCGATACGTCCACGCCTAAAGGCGCGTCCGCACCTCCCTCCGTTTGGTTCTCTGCTACCCCCTCTAAGGCTACCGTTTATACACATCTTTTCAGGGCAACTCTTTTTATCAAACTACTGACTTTTTTGCACGATGCGGAGTGATTTCTCATCATGCAAAACCTAATGATTCAGTCATTTTTGGCCAATATGCCCGTTTCTAAGACAAACCGGCTCTGTTTTTTCTTGCGTATTGCTCGTTTTTCCAGATTTGAGGGCGATCTCTTTTTGTTTGAGACTTGTGTATAAACGGTAGCCTCTAAGGGGCGCCCGATGCCGTGCGCGAAATGTTGAGCGCGTTTTGGCATTTCCACAACACGGTGCGGACCCCAAGAATGTTACACCGCAAATAAATGAACAGGGCCCCGGGCAGCCCCCGCAACGCCCCCGGCATTAATCACGGCTTCATCACGGGTGTTGGGCAGATCTCTCCTGCGGCCATCTTTGGCCGGAATGTATGAGGCTGTCTGTACCTCCTTTTTGGCCGTGATCCGGGGGCGTTATCCGGGCGGAGACGCAGGTTTGGGGGTGATCTCCAACGAAAGACGGTTCCCTTTGGCCTTCCCGTTCGTCCGGGGGCTGCCCCAACTCAACTTGTACGTCAGTATCCCCTCTATCGGCGTGGCCGCCGCAAACGCTTCCGCCTCCGCCCAGTCCACCTCTTTCGCCCACTCAGGCGGCTCCCCCGCCAGTATCTCCGGCCAGTACCGTTCCCCCCAAACGTGCCCCTGCCTCCCCGTCAGCACGTTAAGCCGGACGGCGAACGTTTGTTTCAGCCGCTGCATTATCAGCGGGAGTTGCAGACCGTCGCCGGGCTTAATGGAGAACGACACGCTCCCGTCTTCAATGACCAGCCCGCGCATCCCGAAGCCGCAGCGCCTTTCCGTCTCACGGAGTACGCCGAGAAAAAGCGCCTTGGCCTCCGGCAGCCGGAACAGGGGCTCGCTGATATTAACCGACGTTTGCACCCGGTACCATACATGTTCTGCCAATTCTCTTTCTTGCCGCATATACAATGCCTCCGTGTATATATATGCGGTTGTTAGCCCGTTTGCTTTATTTTGACGCTAAAAAAGGGCGAAAAAACGTGAAAAAATTACAAAACGTGAAAAAGATGAAAAAAGAGGAAAGTTTGAGATTTTGAAACAGGCTCAGTTACCAGTTACAAGGTAAAAAGCACTATGCCGCCTGTCTTGTAACTGACCACTTGCAACTATCCGCGCTTATAGTACTTTTGCCAAGAAAATAATACAAGGTGGAAAGGGGGACATCCAATGCCGTACGCGAAACGGGCACAACTATGGTTGTGCTTGGCGCGTTTCTGCTATTCCTGCAAACGATGCCCGGGTGCGGGGCGATATGTTCGGTGACGATACGGGCGTATGTGGACGGCATCAAGCGGTTTGCGAGCGGGAAGAAGTTTGCGGCGTATTGCGGGCTTGTGCCGTGGACACAGAACTCGGGGGTCCTGAGAAACCGAGGACCGCGGCCATCCAGGCAGTACTGGGGATGAGGCGGCTGAAAAAGTGTGTCAACTTTCATCCATGACTTGACATGATGCGGCCCTCTTCGGGGGAATGGGACCCCGATCAGGCTTACAACCGCTCTATTTGCATATCTATCGTGCCGGAGGGCGAGCTGGAGCGAGGGGAGACTTCCCCTATCTTAACAGGTTGACCGCTGCCGTGTTTCCCCATCGTTCCGCGATGTCCGCTGCGCTTTCTCCGGCAGTGTTGCGGATGTTGCGGTCGGCACCGAGTTCCAAGAGGAGGTTCACCAAGTCGCGGTTGCCGTTTCGGGCGGCGTAGTGTAACACCGTGTTGCCGGACGAATCGCGGGCGGTGATCGCCTTTCCACTGAAGACTGCGCGAACGGCTGTTGCGCCGCGTCCCAGGGCGATTTCGGCGGGACTCCGGCCGTCACGGGCAACGGCAAATATGTCGCTTCCCGCGCCGACCAGATACTTTGCCGCCTCCCAGTTGTCCATATCGACCGCGAGGCGGAGCGGGGTGCGGCCCTCGCGTTCCACCGAGTTCACCCGACCGCCCTGGTTGACGATGATCTCCAGTTTGGAAACGCTCATGTTCCGCAGAACAGCAATATGCAACGGGCTGCGGCCTTCGTCATCCGCGATTCTCGCGCGGTCGGTGGTCAGCAGCGTTGAAACCATACGGGACGCGCCGCTCTGGTTCCGGTCGTCGTTAAAGGAAAGCGCGATGGTGAACGGAGAATCCCCGTCCGCGTTCTGCGAATAGATTTGTGCGCCGTTTTGCAGGAGCAACGCGACAAGATCGCTCCGTTCGTCGCGTACCGCCATGTGCAGGGCGGTATCGCCATTGTTGTTCCGTGTGTTAATATCGCTGCCCGACGTGATGATGTGTTCGGCGGCACGAAAATTTCCCATTCGTACCGCGAGAAGCAGCGGCGTGTTGCCTTCGTTATCCCGGACTTCGATATTCGCGCCCCGCCGGATAAGGATAACTTGCGTGTCATACGTGCCGAGGCGAACCGCGTCATGCAGCGGTGTCTGACCATAGAGATTGTAGGCATCAATATTGCTGTTCGCGTCAAGCAAAGCCTCCGCAGCCTGAGGCGCGTTGGAACGTACCGCCGTATGCAGCGCGGTGTTTCCCAGCGAATCACGACCGGTAAGCGACGCGCCCGCCTGAAGCAGAGCGCGGACGGTAGAGGCCGCGTTTGCCTTGACCGCGATGAAAAGCGGTGTTTCTCCCGAAATATTGACCGCTTCCGTATTCGCCCCGCGCTCGACAATTGCCGGTATCACCGAGTCGATCCTCCACATTGTCGCGTGGTGAAGGACGGTATTTCCCAGACTGTCGCGGGCAGACATCACCACCGGGTTAAGCATAAACATACGGATTTCGCGGGCCGTCCGCTGACTTTCCGCCCTCACGTAAAAAGTGAGAAAAAGCGGGGTTTCGCCCCGAGCGTTGGCAAGAAAAATATTCGCCCCGCTTTCCAGCAAAAGCGCGCCTGAGTCCGCCTGATTATTGCGTACCGCGATATGGAGAGCGCTTTCCCCCTCCTTGTTCTGCGCGTTCACCTCCGCCCGCTTTTCAAGGATCGTCCTTATAATATCAATCCCGGCGTTGGATTTCATTGCCACGAGCAACGGCGTGTTGCCTTCAACATCGATTGTTCGAACCGTTTTTTCGGTTATCAGTGCGGGAAGCGTCTGACTGTTATCGGCGAGCGCCTTCCCAAACGGCGTTGTTCCGGCAGCCGTAATCGAAAAAATATCCGAGCCGTAGTTCAAAAGCATGGGGATGAGCGAGATGCGGTTTCCCTCAACGGCTATGAAAAGCGCCGTTTTTCCCTCGTTGTTCTGGGTGGTAACACTCGCCCCGCCTTTTAACAGCGTTTCGATAATAAGCGGAGACTTGTTTGAATGTACAAAAACCTGAAGCGGTGTATTGCCCGCTTCGTCACGAAGATTGGGGTTGGCGCGTGAGGCCAGCAAAATAGCAAGCACTTCCGCATGAACCCCGTCTTGCACGGCGATGTGCATCGGTGAATTACCCCTGCCGTCCTGTACGTCAACCTTCGCCCCGCCGTCAACAATCATCTTAATAACCGGGATCTCCCCACGTTTCATCGCCGTGTGCAGCGGGGTTTCCCCATCCGCATTGGTGATGTTTGGATCGGCGTTTTTCTTCAATAGAAAGCGGATATAACCGGTATAGCCTTCCTGTACCGCGTAATGAAGCGGAGACATTCCGTTTGCCGACCTAAGATTGTAGTTTAAACTCTTGATGGCCGGTGAAAAATAGTTGTTAAACGGATCCGAAGACGTGCCTCCGCCCATGATGAGAGAACGCGCACAGTCCGCATGCGTTCCCGAATCCTTGTGCGCGTAGGCGATGTCGAGCGCCGTCTTTCCGGCAAGATCGCGATTATTGACGATCTGTGGAATATAGTCAAATCCGGCTGCCTCGATGATCGTGTCCAAAGCCGCCGTATCGCCCTGCTCCACCGCGAGATGAATGATCGTTCGTCCTGTCGCATCGGTCGAAGCGAGCGAAGCAGGGGTGAGGATGGCTTGAAGAAAAGCCTTGTTGTTTTGGGCAATGGCCTTGGTCGCCGTGGTATTCCCCTGCGGCATCGTGTTGTGGATGGACGATCCCTGTTTAACAAAGAATGCGGCCATCTCGACATTCATCGTGTCGGTCGCGATACTGAGCGGCGTTCTCCCCTCGTTATCCTTGTTGTCAACCGGAACCCCCTGCCGGAAAAAAAAATCGGCGATCTGGAGATTACCCGCATCGGCTGCCTGATGGAGAAAACTTCGCCCGCGGGAATCTACCGCTTCCGGGTTGTTCAAAGCGAGAAACTTGGCCTGAGCCTCGTTTATCCTGCCGCTCTGGATAAGATCCCATACCTCGTCCGCCGGGGTGAGCGGGGTTGTCGGTAAAACAGGTGCCGGCTGGGCCTCTTCGGCCACCGGCAGGGCTTCTTCGACCGCCGGCGGGTTCGTTGAGCATGAGCCAAAAATTAATATCAAATTAAAAACCAAAAGTTTCTTCATGCAAGACACCTCTTGGGACAGCCCTAGAATTTTTCGCGTACCGACCCTCTATCTATTATCGGCGCATTTTACCGAAACCCAAAGAAAAAGCAGCGAAAACCTTGCCGATATGTTTTTTTGACGGATTGGATGGGGAACCTGTATTCATCTGTGGTTTTTCAGGCTAAAGCCGGGCTTTAGCCTTATAAAACCGTATTTTTTTAGCGGAAGCGGACGTGGAAACTTGGGTCAAGGGCGAAATATGTTGACTGTATAGTTGTTCTACTATAACTATTCAGCCGTCTTTGTTACCGGGGTGTCCATGACACCTGCGGGGGCGGGAAACCCCCGCAGAGGGGGTAGCGGAGGGCGCAAGACCGTAGCGAGGGGTCGGCAACGAAGTAGCCGCGACTTCCCCCTCCTGATTGGCAAGCAACGTTTTTCGCCCACTACCGAAACTTGAGGGTTCCAAATAAATCTATTTTAGGACATCTCTAAAAACACGAGTGAGTTTTTAGAGATGTCCTGCGGTTTTGCGTCTTACAGACACAAAACGCGCGTTTTCAGTGGAAAAGTACTATACCTTACTCAATCCATAATTCTATGTCCCGTGACGCTCCCATGTACCGCTCGTTGCCGGGGAACGCGACGGTAACGCGGTAAATCCCCTTTTTGGCAGGCGAAGAAGAAAGCGCGGCGGTATCGCCTTGAGCGAAGTAGGAAAAGACGAGGGGCGGGTCAACCGGCGGTTCGGCGGCCGCCTTGATCTCCTTAATTTTCCCGTCGCAAGGAAAACGCTGGACGGGCTCGGCCGCGATGGTGATAAAAGCCTTCTGAATGTGGTATTCAATTTTGATTGGGTTTCCCTGCCGGTAGCCGTTTCCCTCCGGCCGCTCAACGCGGACATAGTAATCGCCCACCTCGGCAGGCGGCTCAGGCCCACCGTTAAGCCCGCGTTCCAAGTCTTCCTCAGACCGGAAATAGGTGACGACAAAAGGGGCGGCATCCTCCTTTGCGGCCTTCACCTCAACAGGCTGGTTGCGCCCGTTGTACTGGGTGTGCTGATATGTGGCGGACGTGATAATCGGCGCGTCTTCCAACCCCCGCTTCCCCGCCGCGCAAGACTCGCCCGTCAAACCCGCCGCAACAGCCACAACAACTCCCCACAGGACAATCTTCCTCATACCTCCTCCTTCATATAGAAAAGGGCCCACGGATATATACCCCGCGTTCAATCTTGAAGTGCAACACCCCTGGCCACTGCAGGCACAGACGGGGCGGCTAGCCGCCCCGTCTGTGCCTATAAAAAAACGGCAATACCCTCTATGATGGAGTTATCAAACACC
>JAIRNN010000039.1 GCA_031257995.1 Spirochaetaceae bacterium
CCCGCCCTTGTGCCGGGCGTTTGCCGCGGAACCGTCCGCCATGATGCGGAGCATCCCGCTTCCTTCCGGCTTGCCCGGCATCCTGTCCCTGTCCCGCTCTGCCGGTTCAGCCCGCCGGGCGTCTTCCTCATGCGCCCGCTTCCCCGCATAACAGGCCGCCTCCTCAATGGGCGGGCCCGTTATCTCCGCCGGAACACGCTCGTGCGACATCGTTTCGGCAGATTTGAAGAAACTTTCATGCCGCCCCCAAAAGGCCGCCTCCCCCCTCATTTCAAGGCCCGTCTTGAAGGGGAGCCCCGTTATCCGCAAATACCCATCCAAAGAGATCGCTTCCGCTCTCCGCCCCTTCTCTCCGGCTGTCCCGCCCCCTTCCGCCTTGAGCGCGCTTCTCCTGACCGCTCATGCCCCGCGGACGGTTCGTATCCGCCGTTCCTGGTTCCCCTTGTCGCGGGCGATTATCCCATCTTCGCTTAAGGCGCTTTTTTTCCTGTATCAGCTCCTGTTCCCCGCCGGTGTTAGCCAGTTCGGTAGAGAGCCGTTTGAGAATACCGCCGGATATGACGCGGCTTTCCCTCCACAGCCGTTCTATGGTACTGACGGCGAGTTTCCGCCCGGCATGGGCGGCCCGAAATTCCGCCGCCTTTGCGCGCGTCCTGCGGGCAAATCCCGCGGTGGCTTCTTCCGCAACAGGGCCTGTTCCTTTGGTATCCACCGCTATCCCCTTCCTTGGGATGCCTCCAGTATGCCATACTTTCCCTTACTCTGCCCCGAAAAAGAAGCCGCGCCCGTATGAGTGAGCCGAGGCGAGGCTTGCGCCTTGCCGTGTGCTGTCTTTTTATTTGCCGCTATCAATAACATCAGCATACAATATGACACATTCAGAAGGAAATATCAAGACAAATACATGCGGATTTTTCACCTCGCCCTCTTTTCATCTGGGTAATCTGTGGACCTTCTTTATCTGTGTTCATCTGCGTGTATCCGCGTAATTCATTTTCCATATATCCATGTTCAATTCTCCCGAAGGGATGCGAGGGCCCCCTTCCATCAACAAACCCACTAAATACACAGAACCTGTGTCGTTATGCGCAATGGTTCCCATACGCAGCCCGGTGTGGTATACTGGAAGAATAAGCGAGGTTGAGATGCTTTCAAAGAATGTTTATTTTTTCGGCGGCGGAAAGGCCGAAGGCAGCGCGAAGATGCGGGAAATACTCGGCTGGAAAGGCGCGAGTCTGGCGGAAATGACGAATTTGGGGCTTCCTGTGCCGCCCGGATTTACGATTACGGCGGGAGTCTCTGTCGCATACCTTGAAAATGACGGACAATATCCGAAAGATCTCGATACCGAGGTAAATTACGCGCTTACGCGGCTTGAAAAGCTCACGGGAAAGAAGCTCGGCGATCCGAAAGATCCGCTTTTGGTCTCGGTGAGGCCGGGGGCGGCGGCATCAAAGATGAGATCAATGGGATCGATACTCAATCTGGGATTGAACGACCAGTCGGTTGTGGGGTTGGCAAAACAATCGGACGATCCGCGTTTCGCGTGGGACGCTTATCGGCGTTTTATCGAGACGTATGCATGCGTGGTCATGGGTGTGGAGAAGCGGCTTTTTGAGGATGCGGCAAACGCGGCGGGGCGGAAGGCAAAGGCTTCCGGCGGTTTGACGGCGGACGATTACAAGGGGCTGGTGAGTGAATACAAGAAGATCGTGCGGACGGCGGCGAAGCGGGAGTTTCCACAAAACGTTCAGGAACAGCTTTGGCGCGCGATTGACGCGGCGTTTGCTTCGTCTCTGAGTTTCCCGGCTGCCGCTTACCGCGAGGCGAATGGTGTGAAAGACAGCAAGGGAACGGCGGTCAACGTGCAGGTTATGGTGTTCGGTAATAGGGGCGGCGATTCAGGCGCCGGCGTATGTACCAGCCGCGATCCGTCTACCGGCAGGAATGAGTTTTGCGGCGCCTACCTGCCTGACGCGCAGGGCAGGGATGTTACCGCCGGGACTCGTGAGCCGCAGAAACTTCCGGCTTTGCAGAATACCATGCCGGTTGTCTACAAAAAACTTTCCGATGCAAAAAATCGGCTTGAAAAGCATTTCCACGATATGCAGGAGATAGAGTTCACGATCCAGCAGGGAAAACTGTTCGTGCTTCAGACGGAGAGTGCCGGGCGGTCGGGCGCGGCAGCAGTTAAATGTGCTCTGGACATGGTAAAAGAGGGGCGCATCGACAAGGAAGAGGCGATCCTCCGCGTTACGCCCGACCATCTCGCCGCGCTTTTTCAGTTGCCGCCCGAATCTGCGGGGACTCAAGCCGCGAAAGCGGTTTCCGCGTCTGCCAAAGTACCGGCGGACAAGGGCGCTTCGGCGGTGCGGCACACAGAGGAGGCAAAAGAGGAAAGGGCCGCCTCGAAAATCACGAAAGAGTTGGAGACCTTTCTCGGCTGGTGCGATGAGGCGCGGGACGATTCGCTTCGCGGCGAGATTAAAGGGTTCCGCATTCGTGCCAACGCCGATATTCCCGAAGATGCCAAACGCGCGTTTGAGTTTGGCGCGGACGGGGTCGGGCTCTGCCGCACGGAATTTATGTTCTTTGACCCGAAAAAACTCCTCCACTTTCAGGCGGCAATCCTTGCCGGAACAATCGAGGAGCGAAGGTTGGCGTTAAAAAAAGTTCTCCCGCTCCAGAAAAAAGACTTTGCCGGGATGTTCAAGGCGGCGAACGGAAAACCCGTGATGATCCGTCTGCTTGACTCGCCGCTCCACGAGTTTGTGCCGCATACTAAGGCGGATACGGAGGCGTTTGCCGCCCGCCTCGACATGAAGGCGAAAGACGTTCAGGCGAAGATTGACCTGTTGCGCAAACGGAATCCGATGCCCGGTTACCGGGGCTGCCGCCTCGCCATCCCCTATCCTGAGATCTACGATATGCAGATTGAGGCGATCGGTCTTGCGGCGGTGGATTGTGTTAAAAAGACGATCCCGGCCCATCCCGAACTCATCATGCCGTTGGTCTCTGACCCGGCGGAAATTGCGCTTATAAGGCCGAGAGCGGAGGCGGTGTGGCGGAAGGTACAGGATAAGACCGGGACGAAGATTCCCTTCCGTTTCGGTGTGATGATCGAGACTCCCCGCGCCGCGTTTCTTGCCAGGGAGATCGCCGAATATGCGGACTTTTTCAGTTTCGGGACCAACGATCTCACGCGGCTGATGTTCGCGCTCAGCCGTGACGACGCGGCCTCTTTCGTGTCCGCCTATCTTGAAAAGAATCTGCTGGGCGTTGACCCGTTCAGGACGATTGACGAACGCGGTGTCGGCGAAATGATCAAGCTGGCGGTCGCCGAGGGACGCGAGGGAAAGGGCGATCTCAAATGCGGCATCTGCGGTGAACACGGCGGCGATCCTGAAACGATAGATTTTTGTTACCGCGCGGGCTTGAGCTATGTCTCCTGCCCGCCTTGTCGTGTGCCGCTTGCCCGGCTTGCCGGGGCTCAGGCGGTCATCAGGAATGCGTGATCCATCGTTGATCCGCTGCCGTGCATGAAAATTCGGGCCAAGCTGTATCTAGTCGTCCTCCCGCTGGTGAGTGTCACGGTACTTCTCGCCGCATTGTTTTCCTATTCCGCTTCGGCATCGGCCCTTGAGAAGGCCGCGCTTGAGATGCTCAACAAGAAAGCCGCCTGGATGCGGGACTACATGAACGACCAAGCGGCACTCTTGGTTGACGAAGGCTATCTCGGTGACGAGTATATGCGGGAAGCGGCATTGGCCGGTATCGAAAAATACGCGAACGACCTTTTGCAGAATGAAGCGGAGATTGTCGTCGCATTTGACAGTATCCGGCGGCTTGTGTTTTTTGCCGGAGACGAGGCGAGGAAAAAAGACACCGCGCTTCTTGCCAATTTGAACCGGAAATATATCACCGTACGCTTCTTGTCCGATGCCTTTTCGCTTCAGGTTTACACGGCCCATGAACGGCGCGATGTCCTCGAAGTCCTTGACGGCACAATTATGGTTTCTTTTCTTATCCTTCTTCTGGCCCTGCTTACGGCGACGGTGTTTCTGCGTTTTCTGTCGGCGGTAATCACGAGGCCGATCAACACCATGAAAGCGGCCTTTGACGCATATTCGTTTGACCGCCTTTCCGTAAAGGTGAGGGAATATCCTGTGCTGAAAGTGTCGTCTCGCGATGAATCGGGATCGCTCGCCGCCTCGTACAATGCGATGATGGCGCGGTTCGCGGAGGCGGAAAACGAGTTAAACCGATTCGCGCGGGGCCGGGAGGCGGCAAAGAATATCGAAGAAAAGCGGCGGAACATATTCCAACTTTACACGCCAGGCGACATTGTGCAAAAAGTGCTGAAAACACCCGCCGATCTGCTCGCCGGGGCGAAATATGAAAGCGCGATACTGTATTCGGGACTGCGGCATATCTCCCCGTTGAGCGAAAACCTGCCGCCGGCTAAATTTGTCGCGCTGTTGAACCGCTATTTCAGCAAGATGACGGCGATCGTGCGGAAAAAGACCGGCGTGAGCTTCAACATCGAGGGCGACATGTTGCTTGCCGGCTGGGGCATTCCCGAACGTCATGCGAAAGACGCGGTAAACGCCGCGCACACCGCCTTGTTGATGATAGAAGCGATGTTCACACTGAACGAGGAAAACAGTGAGTTGGGACTGCCGCCGCTGGACATGGGGATCGGCCTTGACGCTGGTTTCATCACGGCGGGAAATATTGCCTCGGACAACAGGATAAATTGGACGGTGATGGGCGGCCCGGTTCGCGCCGCCGTCCAAGTGCAAAAGCTCACCGGGGATTACAAGGAGGCCCTTCTCTTCACGGAGAACATCTACAAAAAAGTATATACCTTTTTCCCCTGTCGTTTCGTCGACAAGGTTCCGCTTCCCGGCAGTCCGGCGGGTATTTCCCTCTTTACCGCGCGTCTCAAAATCGCGGGCCGGGAGAAAGAGGCGTGGAAGCACCACCGCATCGCCGTCAAACTTTTCTACGCGCGAAAATTCACCGAAGCCCTGCTCCGGTTTGAACAGGTCCTCCTGAAAAACCCGGAGGACGGCATCAGCCCCATCTTCATCGACCGCTGCCGCCGATACATAAAATCACCGCCACCGTCAATATGGGACGGTACCCCCTGCGGGGGAATGGAAAATGGATAATCAGATGGGGGAAGTCTCCCGCTGTCAACAACTTAAGAATTTGTCCACAGATACATTATGCTTTTTTGTAAAAGGGGGAACCTGTATCTGACGGGATACAGGGCCGGCGCCGGTTGTTCCGCGCGGGGAGGGAACGGCCGGGGGGAACCCCCCGGCAGACCCCGCCGCAGATACCAATCACAACGGCGGCCGAAGAAAAAACTGAGGGGCGGCGTTTCGGCTCCGCTGCCCCGGACAGGATCTTGGCTTGCCCCGGGCAAAGACTGTGTTATTCTATACGGAGGGGAAGGAAAT
>JAIRNN010000092.1 GCA_031257995.1 Spirochaetaceae bacterium
TGGGCGGCGGTGGAAAAGTCGGCGAAAACGAAGATACCGGCGGCCATAGCCTACACCTTGTCTTGGGGCAGCCCCCGCTCGGACGGGATGACGATAACGACGAGTTTTTCGGCCAAAAACGCTTCCAAACCCGCGTCTCCGTCCGGCTAACCGTCCACTTTCCGGCCAAAAAGGAGGTACAGACCGACTCGAGCGTCCCGGCCAAAGATGGCCGCGAGAGAGGTCCGTCCTTTCCCGCAACTTGTGGTTTTAAAACAGGCTCCATTGATATTTTATAAAAAGAAGGGGACACCCAATGCCGCGCCAAAGCAAGTACAAACCGGCGCAAAAGCGCTATGGGATTTGTTTCCGGGGTGGTTACAGGAGGCTTACCGGGTCGACATCGGCTTCAAGGTAGACTTTAGGGTCACGGTCGGTGTTGAAAACGGCGAAGGCTTTTGCGGCGGCGGCGTGGATGGCATCCATAATGGGGGCACGGAGGATGATTTGGCGGCGGTAGTTGTCGGCGTGGAGTTCGATGGGACAGGGCGCGGGGCCGAGGAGTTCGGCGGTTTTCGGCAATATTCGGCGTATTAGAGAAGAAAGTTTATTGACGGCGGCTTCGGCTTTGGCGAGGTTACGGCTGCGGATGACGAAGCGGATGAGGCGGCTGTAGGGGGGAAAGTCCTGTTCGCGGCGGACGGCCAGCTCGGCATCGAAAAAGCCGTCCACATCGAGCCGGACGGCAGAGGCGATCGCGCTGTCGTTGGGACGGAAGGTTTGGACAAGCACTTTGCCGTCGGGGAAGTAGCGGCCCGCGCGTCCGGCGACCTGGACGAGGAGCGAAAACGTCCGTTCGCGGGCGCGGAAATCGGGCAGGTGGAGCGCGGTGTCGGCGAGGATCACCCCGACGAGACGTACGCCGGGGAAGTTGAGCCCTTTGGCGACCATCTGCGTCCCCAGCAAAATGTCGATGTGGCCGGCCTTGAAAAACGCGAGGGTGTGCTCGATGTCGGCGATGTTGTCGGCATCGGCGCGGGCGACCCGCAAGTCGGGAAAGGTTCGGCGCACGGTTTCCTCGACCAGTTCGGTGCCGAACCCGGCGAACCCCGCGTCAAGCGAGCCGCACTGGGGGCAGGAATCGGGGATCGCCGTCTTGTATCCGCAGTAATGGCAGACGGCCTTGCCGGAGCTTTTGTGGTAGGTGAGCGACACCGAGCAGTGTTTGCACCGGAGCTCGTAGCCGCAGGAATGGCAGTGATAGAAGTAAGCGAAGCCGCGCCGGTTAAGGAAGAGGATCGTCTGACGGCGCATCGCGGCGGTCTTTGCAATCTCGCTTCGCAACAGCGGCGAGAGGCATCCGTCAACGCCCTCCAGATTCACGGCGCTGATGTGCGGCACCGCTCCCCCCGCGAGGCGGCGAGTCAGAGGCAGCTTTCGGATGGCCCCCTCTTGCATAAGCCGCCAGCTTTCCACAGAGGGTGTCGCCGACCCCATGACGAGGACGGCCTTCGAGATCGTGGCGCGTTTCATCGCGACTTGCCGGGCGTGATACCGGGGCGTGTTGCCGGACTTGTACGACCCGTCGTGTTCCTCGTCGATGATGACCAGCCCCAGATTGACAACCGGCGCAAACACCGCGCTCCGGGGTCCGATGACAACCCGCACTTCCCCGGCACGAATCTTCTGCCAGTAACTCAGCTTCTCGCTGCCGCTGAGACCCGAATGAAGCGTACACGCCGCTTGGCCAAAGCGGGCCTTCACGTCTTCCGCCGTCTGTTTCGAGAGCGCGATTTCCGGTACCAGATAGATCACGCCCTGACCCCGGTCCAGAAAAAACTCCGCCGCCCGAAGAAACACCTCGGTCTTGCCCGACCCGGTGATACCGTAGAGATAGCAGGGCTTTCCCGCATCCTCCCGGTTTGCCGCAATCACCGCCTGAAACGCCGCATCCTGTTCCGGGGAAAGATCCAGCTTGGTACGGGAAATCTCGTCAACACCGAATGTGGGCAACTCTTTGGTGCGGTGTCCCGAAGGCAGCATTGCCGAAAGCGCCTCCCCTTCCGAACAAAGATAAAACCCGGCGATCCACTGGGCCAGTTCGATTTCGCCGCTGCCGAATAGGGGCTCCGTATCGACAACCCGGCGGATGGCCTTGATCGCCGCCTCGTCAAGGCCGTCCGGTTTTTCCGTCCCTTGCCCGACAATAAACCCGGTCATCTCGCGCTGCCCGAACGGAACAAGCGCACGTTTCCCCACAGCGGCCTCCCCCTTGTCATCGGCGCGATAGGTGAAACGCCGGGGAAGCGGGAGCCCAAAGATTAACTCAAAATAGGGAGCCATACTTCAGCCCTTTAGGGGCTTCCCTTGGGTGCGCCGTGTTAAGCAGTATCGGCGGTTTCCCCTACGGGGGAGTGAACGACCGCCAATGCCGCCGGTATTTCCCATCACGCCGCCTCCAAGGAAGACCCCTTCGGGGCCCCTCCACGGCAGGCGGTTATACAAAGGCTACGCTAATCCCCGAATAGTCGTTGTCGATCTTGAGTTCGTCAAGAATCTGGGAAATCTGTCCGCGATGGTGAATGTTATGCGCGACAAGCTGCTGGAGCATAAACGCAAGCGGCACGGCGGCGGGATTTCCCCCATACCAGTTCAGCTCAACCGGCGCGTCAAGGTCCTCGTCCTTCAAGGCTTCGGCAAGCGCGATATACGCCTTGTCCGCCGTATCAAGCGCCGCCACGACCTCCTTCCACTGCGCCTCGGTCAACGCGCCCTCAGGCGGATGCGGGATCGCCGAAAGACCGGCAAGCGCCTTTGATGCCGCCGCATTACCCGCAAGCGTTTTGGTAAACAAGCTGCCAAAAAAGCCGATACAGCCCAGAATATGACGCACAAGACCAGAAAGACTCCCGTAATAACTGCCGCGTTTCTTTTCCCGTTCCTCGTTGGACAATTTTTCCAAAATCGAGACAATGCTCCCGTTCGCCTCGGCGTTATGCTTGGCGAAAATGACATAAGGTTTTACTACCGACATATCGTCCTCCATTAAAATGAGTAGCTTTCCCACAACATACCGTGTAAAAAGCTGTAATCAGTATTCTACCCAAACCGGGGAACAGTGTCTATGGGCAGTTGACACAGATGAACACAGACTGTCAGTTGACAGAGAGGTAAGGAATTAACCGCAAAGGCGCGGAAGGTTTTCACCAATAGATGTGCCCACTACCGCTCATCCCTCTGTTTTGCTAACTTTTATACTGCTTTAGGCATAGAAATAACATCGGTGTATTTTAGGTGGGGGAAGCCTCCCCCCTCGCTCCGGTCTACGCCCTACGCTGCTCCCTCTCCTAGGGGCTCCGCCCCTAAAACCCCATCCCGTTATCCCCTCCATCATCCATCTGCGGGGCGCCCAATGCCGCACGAGAAACATTGAGCGCGTTTTGGCATTCCCGCAACACGGTGTGGACCCCAAAAATGTTACACCGTAAATAAATGCAAAAGGGCCCCAGAACCGCCCCCGCAACGCCCCCGTCTCTATCCCCGACCATTATCCATTCCTCCGAAAGGGGAATGGGCAGACCTCTCCTGCGGCCATCTCTGACCGGAACGCTTGAGGCTTGCGGGAACCCCCTTTTGGGCCGTGATCCGGGCTGTTAACCAGGCGGAGGCATTGGTTTGGGGGTTATCTCCAACGAAAGACGGTTGTCCGTTGCCATCCCGTTCGTCCGGGGGCTGCCCCAGGGCATCTGCATTTACTTATCAAAGAGTACGGTAAATAAATAGTCCGGGTTCATGGCGGCAATGAATTGCCGTTTGGGGCCGGCGATCCTCTTCTTTCCGCTTCGGGGGCTGGGGGCGGCCCGCAACAGCGGTAACGCCAGTTTCCGCAGGACATTCAGGTTTTCCGGCCCGTGCCCTTTTTTTACCCCACAGGCATCCTCCCCAAAGAGTACATCCAGACTCCAATGCGGCCGGTTTCCTATCGGCCAATGCCCCCGGATTCGCCCGTACATCTGCCGGGCATCCAGCGGGGCGCCGCTGACATAATACCGATCCGTTCG
>JAIRNN010000187.1 GCA_031257995.1 Spirochaetaceae bacterium
GCTCAATTTCACAAATAGCAAGAAAATTAAATGAAAGACCTCGAAAGACACTTGACTTTTTTACACCAAAAGAGGTATTATTTGAGTTGCGCTAGGAATTACCGACTGCCATATATAAAAATAAAAATAGGGACGACTTCCGGTAACATCACTTTAGGTGTTTGGACTCCGGATGCTAATATGCAAGTACGAAAAACCGAAGAACTAAACACTATACTTAAAGAGATGTTTAATAAAATTGGGTTAGGGGGATGGTATTAACTGTTTTTCTGAGCCACATCGTAATAATATAAACGCGACATTGTACGCCAATGGGGAGCCGGTGGCGGTGAACCACTTGAACACGTCCACCTACACGGGCGGCACAGTGCGCTTGGGTAAAGACATCTTGGGAAGCGTGCGCGGCATATCAAACGACTACGGTCTTTTGGAAGACCGCTACGAATACGACGCTTTCGGGAAGCCGTACAAGGGCGATTTGAACAGTGGAATGAACCTCGGCTATACCGGTAAGCCATACGATACAGTAACCGGGCTGTATAATTACGGGTACCGGGACTACAAGTCGGAAGTGGCAAGGTTTACTACTGTAGATCCCATACGGGATGGGGTGAACTGGTTTGCGTATGTGAACAATGATCCGGTGAACTGGGTGGATTTGTGGGGGTTAGAGGGGAAAGTCACCAATAATTCAGATGCAACTATTCTTGTCAAGCCTGAACATGAAAAACCAAATGACGTATTTACACCCGTTGCGCCTGGCGGTACTTACAATGATGATATTGATGGTGCTTTAGCGCCAGATGGTAATACATACAAAGGTTATTCTGGTTCTCAAGTGACAGTAACAGAAAACAACGGACAATATTCATTTGAAACTTCTCCATGGACTGATATTATGAATTTTGCGGGCAACATTGTGAAGGATATTGTAAAGGACGACTCAAGAAGTATGGAACATATCCCAATAGAGGAACTGGTTATTCAGGAGTAGAGGGATGGTGGGACGCGGCAATAAAAGAAGAAGGGCCGCCTGAAAGTTGGGGATGTTCGCATTAATGCTGAGATGGAGGATGTATGAGATTTAGGACTATATTTATTTTGATTCCAATTATATTTGGTTTAATTCTATTAGTCTTTTTCAATTATTTCGGCGAGCCTGATTTTTCAAAGATTGCCATGCGTGTTGAAAAATACCCCGTTGTAGAAAGGGTGTTTTTTATTGAGCCGGAACCAAGAGACTTTAAGGACGGTGTAAAAATTGGATTAAAGTTAAAAAATGGCGGACATATTGTTATCAGACAGCTTGAAGCAAACTTAAAAACCCCTTATGCCTTTATAACAGAAATAGGTCCATATCGTTTTCATAAAGAATATTATGATTTTGAGAATAAAAGAAAAGTAAAGGGGACAAATATCGGAATAGATGAACTTACAGAAAGAGCAGGCTATCCATTGCGTTCTTTGGAGGATATTTTAAATAATTATGATAATATTCTTGCAGTAGTTAAGGAATATCTCGAAACGGACCAGCAAGAGGCGGGGCGATGACCGCTAACTATACCGCCCATATTGGTTTATGCTCCGGCGCCGCACACTTGCGCAAAGACATATTAGGCAGTGTGCGCGGCATATCCAACGAGTACGGCCAGCTTGAAGACCGCTACGAATACGACGCTTTCGGGAAGCCGTACAAAGGCGACCTGAACAGCGGGATGAACCTTGGATACACAGGGAAGCCTTACGACACGGCGACAGGGATGTACAACTACGGATACCGGGACTACCAGCCGGAGGCGGCGCGGTTCACGACGGTAGACCCGGTTAGGGATGGGGCCAACTGGTTTGCGTATGTGAATAACGATCCGGTGAATTGGGTTGATCCGTGGGGGATGAATCCAGGAGATGTCTTTCCGACCGTAGAAGACACGGCATACTGAAAGATTTTTTTGAAACACGATTGACGGAGGAGGTAAATATGTTGGCTAAGGAATGGAATTTGGACGATGCGGTACAGGTTGCTCGTGAAAAAGGCTGGGAAGAAGACTGCAAACTTGTTTTTGACATTATGCAACAGGCCAAGTCGATGGACGACCTGAAAAAAATGCTTGAAATGTTGTCTTCCGGGTAATCACGTTCACCACAGATTGCGCGGATAAGCACAAATTTTTCATTCCATACCCCTCTTAATCCGCGCCAATCTGCGGACCTTTTTTACCTGTGCTTGCTTTCACCGGGTGGCTTGACCGCGCTTATGATGGCCGATTCGACGGCCCTCCGGGCCAAGATGCCCACAGCATCCGGCGCAGTGTCAATCTCTCCAGAGGCGAGGGCGAATACTGTGTCTCCGTCGTAGAGCAGATGGGCGGGACGGATAACCCTAGCGATCCCGTCATGTCCCGCTCCGGCAAGCCGTGTCGCGTCCGCCTTGTCGAGCCGCGCGTTGGTCACAATGCAGACCAGCGTTGTGTTCATTCCCTCGCGTCCCCCGCCACTCTCAGGCTTTCCGCTAAAAAAATCACGGCGGCCGGCGTAATTTTCGAGGATAGTCTCTTCCCCGTTTGCAAAACTGCCGTCATCGGCGAGCGTGCCGGCGATGATTGAGCCGTTTTCCACGATGTCGCCGATACTGTTCACCGCCGCGACCGCTCCGGCGGTAAGTTTCCCAATCCTGAACGCCGCCCAGCCCAGTCCTCCCTTCATGCAATGCCCGATGTCGCGGGCCTTTCCCACTGTGGCGCCCGTTCCCGCGCCGGTTTGCCCGCGAAGAAACGCATCCTCGCGAAACGCCGCTTCGCAGGCCGAATACCCCATCGCCGCATCGGGATGCGGCTTACCTGGTTTGAGGTCAAAGAGTACCGCCGCGCACACATTGGGAACGACCGTTATTCCCACATCGCGCCCGATACGCCGTTCCTCCAGAAAACGGGTTGCCCCGTCCGCAGCCGCCAGCCCGAAGGCCGATCCTCCCGTCAACAGTACCGCGTGTACCACTTTTCGGGCGGAAAGCGGCGAGAGCGCGTCCGTATCCCGCGTTCCCGGCGACCCGCCGCGCACATCCACCCCGCACACCGCGCCGTCCTCGCTCACAATCACCGTACAACCCGTGCCCGCTTCTGAATCTCCCGCGTTTCCGAAACGAAACCCGGCGATACTGGTTATGGATATGTTTTCAACAATCATGCTCTGCTTTGTGTGTCCACGTTATTTGCGGCACGGTATTCGAGCGGGGTCATCTTTTCGCGGGCTTTGAAAACCTTGCTAAAATAGGCGGCATCCTCCCAGCCGTAATTCAGCGATATGGCACGCGCAGTGAGGGTGGTCGTCTTGAGCAGAGTCTTGGCAAGTTCCAGTTTCTTCCCGATGAGGTAACGGAGTGGCGTGGTGCCCGAATGGGATTTGAACAGATGGGTGAGATAGTAGTTGCTGATGTGTTGCGTCCGGCAGATTTCATCGACGCTGTTGATTTCGGCAAAATGTTCGTCGATATAAGTCTTGGCTTTGAAGTAAAGGCGGTTGATTTTGAGGTACTGTTCGCTATCCGACATAAGGAGGCGCAGAATCAGGATCAATGTGGCGCGTGTCAGGGACTCGGTCATCTCCTTGGCCATGTGCGCCTCACTTTGACTCTCTTTGGCGAGCGCGGAAAAACAAAAAGCAAACTTTTCTGCATCCTCTCCGGTGTGTACAAGCTCGCTTCTGCCCTGTGCGACCAGATGGCCCTTGGGAAGGCCGGACAGTTCGATCTTTTCTGCCGCAAAAAAGTATATCTCAAGCGGGTCATACTCCAAAGAAAACTCATTGTGCAGCGTGTGGGCGTTGTAAATCAGAATGTCGCCGCTTGCCAAGGCGTACCGTTTTCCACCGACAACCGCCTCACCTGAGCCGGACTTGACAAACACCACCTCGAGAAACGCATGGCTGTGCGGTTCTTCCCGCCAGGTTGCCGACCGCTTGAGTACGCCTGCATAGAGCAGCTTGGGGTACAGGGAGATTTCGGGCTTTTGGCTGGGGATATAGTGCGTACGCTCGGTGGTATTCGGACGGTGAATAGTGCTCTTTTTCATTTCTTTCTTCTATTGTAATGCTTTTTCCAAGAAAATATAAGGCGGGGGTTGCCCAATGCCGCGCCCTACTCCAGTATTGGTTACAAGGTACAAAAAGAGGGAGGTCCCCCTCGCTCCTGCCCGTTCTCCGATCGGTCATACGCTTTCCCCTCTGATATGATGTGCCTTTTGTCAATAGCTTTCAAACAAAAATCTTAAAAATATTTCTCCTGCATCAGTAAAT
>JAIRNN010000227.1 GCA_031257995.1 Spirochaetaceae bacterium
GTTGCGGCTTGGGCAGACCTCTCTTGGGGCCGTCTTGGGCCGGGACGTTTGAGGCTGGCGGCACCTTCTTTCGGGCCGTAAAGCGGGCGGTTATCCGGACGGGGACGCGGGTTTGGCCGCGTTTTTCGACGAAAAACTCGCCGTTATCGTCATCCCGGGCGGCCTCAGGCTGTCCCATGTCAAGGTGTAGGCCATCGCCCCCGCTACCGGCGTGTTTGCCGACTTGTCTATAGCCCCCCAGTCCGCCGCTTCTGCCCACTCAGGCGGCTCCCCGTCCAGGATCTCCGACTCATACCGCTCCCCCCAAACGTGCCCCTTCCGCCCCACGATTATGTTGAACCGCAGGGAAAATGTTTGTTTAAGCAACTGCATCATCAGCGGCAGTTTGAGGCCGTCTTCGGGCTTGATGTAAAATGTGAGCCGTGCCCCCTCAAGCCTAAGCCCGCGCATTTCGAAGCCGTAACGCGCTTTCGTCTCACGGAGCACGCGGTGGAGCAGCACGACGGCCATCGGCAGCTTGAACAGCGGTTCGCCGATATTGACCTCTGTTCCTACTTTGTACCAGATGTTTTGTTGTAACTTTCGCGGTTTATTCATATAAAAACCTCCATACTATATAAGGCGTTGAGTGGCGGTTTTGCTTTAGTCTGACACGAAAAAAGCGCGAAAAAGGTGAAAAAATCGTGGTTTTGGAACAGGCTCAATTGAAAATGGATAATGAGCGCGTTTTGGAGGCTGTTCGTTTCATTCCTGTCATTTTCCATCTTCCATTTTCCATTCTCAATTCCCCGGAGGGGCGAAGCCGGGGGCGTTGCGGGGGCGGCAGCGCCCCGCAAAGGGGGTAGCGGAGGACCAAACGGAGGGAGGTGCGGACGCGCCTTTAGGCGTGGACGTATCGACCGGAGTGCGTGTCCGGAGCGGAGGGGTCGGCAACGAAGTAGCCGCGACTTCCCCCTTTTTATATTTTAGAAGAAGCACTATACTAAGCCGCACGAATACTGACGGAGGATCGCGATAATGCGTGGACTGGGAACTTTCAAATATATTTTTCTTTATGTTGCAATCGGACTCTTGTGCGGCATCTGCGCGGGGGTATGGGCGGATAACCCTTCGCTTGTTATTGAAGAGCTGGATTATGCCGTTTCCGCATCGGTCGATTTGAGCGGGAATAAATACATCGGTTATGCCGGACAGTTGCCGTCTGTCATGTCCTTTGTGAATGATGACGGGACGGTAAGTGTCTCCACAGCTGATACCAAGGCGCAAAAAACTTACGTATACGAATACGGCAGTGACATGAAACTTTTACGGACACTGCAATTTCAAAATGAGTTTTCCCTGCTGGGGGCGTTTACCAAGGACAGTGAGGGAAATTATTACTTCTTTTATGCTTCGCCGTCCGGGAAGAGCGCGGAAAATATGGCGGCGGTCAAATATGACAAAGACGGCAAAAAGTTGTTGACATACAAGTTGAACGCCCATGCCGCGAACAGTATGGACGGAGTGAAGCAGCCGTTTGACGCGGGAACCTGCCGTTTGGAATTGTCCGGCTCTCTGCTCGCGGTCTATTTTGCGCGGTTGATGTTTAACGGGCATCAGGCATCTTATGGCTTTGTGCTGGATAAAGATACGTTTGAACGGGCAGACAACGGCGCTACGACAAACGACAAAGAGGCGGCCCGTAAAATTATGCCCTATGTCAGTCATTCTTTTAACCAATTTATTGTTCCAGTTGACGATGGGTTTGTGTTTGCCGATCACGGCGACGCGTATCCCCGCGCGTTTGCCTTTGCCAGATGGCAAACCAAAGACCGCACCAAGAGGACAACCGCTTTTAAGTTTACAGGCGGAACCGGACAAAACGCCACGTACGCTGAAATGGGCGGGCTCGCGAAGACTCAGGCGGGTTTCCTGTTTGCCGGAACGTACGGAAAAAGCGCGGCGGGTTCCCGTAATGTGTTTGTCCTCGGTGTTGCCGGGGATATGTCGTCATGCGGCGATCCGGTATATCTTACTTCGTACACGAAAAATGACGGACACGCCGCTCATCCGAAAATCACCGCGCTTGACGGCAACCGCTATCTCTTGATGTGGGAATTGTGCGAGTATTCCACTCAGTCCGCAAACGCGGTTGTTTCTGACATGACAGGCTACAAGTCCGCTTATATGATGATCATTGACGAAACCGGAAAGCCGCTGACCGAAACAAAGCAATTGCCTGCCGGGGTACGGCTCAACATGAACGATGTTCTCCGGTATAACAAGACTACGGGCAATGTACACTGGGCGGTAAGCGCCGGAGGCAAGGTTTTCGGCGTGTGGTCTTTTAATCCTGACCAAAGCATCGATGCCAAGATTGATGTTTTGGTGTTTGATAAGCCTGCGATAGCGGAACCGGAACATTTCAAATATACGGTGAAAGGCAAGCAAGGTGAAAACCAAACCATTACCATCACCAAATACGCAGGCCCGGTAAACAACCTTATCATACCGGAACAAATCAACGGCATTCCGGTTACCGTCATCGGCAAAAACGCTTTCGCGCAATCAAGTGTAACGATGGTTGTCCTTCCCGCCGGTCTAAAAGTCATAGAAGACCAGGCGTTCTGGTATTCCAACATTACGGCGCTCGTCATTCCCGAAGGCGTTGAGTCAATCGGGAAACAGTCTTTCTCCTTCTGTAAAAGTCTCGTCACGGTAACGTTGCCCAAAAGTATGCGGGCCGTAAAAGAATTTGCTTTCATGGATTGTCCTCAGTTGACTACGGTAACCATACCGGAAGACAGCGATATGGCTCTCGGATACGGAGCGTTCGACAAGTGCCCGAAACTCGATGAAAGAAGCCGCAGAGTTATTTCAAGTTTTTAATATACTGCTTTAGGCATGAAAATAATGTTGGCACATTTTATGGGGGAAGTCTCCCCCTCGCTCCAGACTTGCTCCGGCCTACGGCCTCCGCAATTCTTACGCTACCCCCTCTCCAAAGGACGCAGTCCCGGGCTACGCCCCTAAGACCCCATACTAATCACGGGCTTGGATACACGGGTCACCGCGAATGAACACAGAGGGGACAGATGTACGCGGATTAAGCGATGTCCGGTGTGAAAAATCCGCGTTTATTTGTGTAATCTGCGGCAAACCGTGATTGAGCGTCCTCCGTGCCCATGCTATTTTCTCTTCAATGTCATTTCGCCGCTACCGCCTTTAGGCGGTGTAAGTTTTGCCATCGTAACCGGAGTTGACATAGGGGCGGTCTGCTCTTTGCCTTTTTGGACTTTAGCAGAAGGTTGATACCCTTTAATGACCACTGTTTATTCACTCATTGCTTTCTCCTTCATGCGCATCAAAAAATTCGATATATTCTATTGATTCACTGTTTACCGGTAATCCTGGCGCGGCCAAGACCATAAGCAACTGTGCCGAGTTTTCAGTCAAAAATTCAAAAACGAGTCCTCTTTATGTATAGCCTGCCACTTTTTAACATAATGGTCTATACCTGTAAACCCATTCGTGCCGGGGGCGTTGCGGGGGCGGCAGCGCCCCGCAGAGGGGGTAGCGTAAGACCAAACGGAGGGAGGTGTGGACGCACTGAAAGTGCGGACATATCGACCGGAGAGCGGGCTGGAGCGAGGGGGAGACTTCCCCCTCCTTATATCGCTTTTTATAAGGAAGGAATCTTAATTTATGCGGGGGCGCGGAAGTGTGCGGTCTCGCAAATCTCTATTTGGAAGGATGGTTATGAGAAGAGTTGTGCTTGTGGTTTTGACGTCGGCGCTTTTTCCCTGCGCGGCTGGGGAGAATGTCCGGGGGCTGGCGGGGCTGGCGGATTCGGGGGAATGGGCGCTTGCCGGGATTTCGGGCGGCGGGAAGACGGCGGCGATTGACCGTGACGAGCTTGGCGCGTTGGGGGATGTGTTTCGCGATGCGTTTACCCTGCGGGTGTCCCGTGCGGAGGGCGAGTATGTTTTGAGCGGGAAGGCCGCGCCAAACCGGTTCAATATGCCGGTAAGGGTTGCGGAGGACGGGACGCTCGCGGTTTCGCCCCCGGCGGCTACGCTGATGGCCGCGTTTATCGAACCCTCAGTGTTGAAGGAGGCCGAGTATCTGCGCTATCTCGCCAACACCACAGCGGTCAAGGAATCAGGCGGGCAGTTGGTTCTTGAGACTGCGGACGAGGCCGGGCAGAGTGTGTCGCTGACGTTCGTGCCTTTCGGCGTTTCGGAATTATAGGGTGAAGGGCTCAAAGTTAGTAGCTGGGGGTTTACCCCTTTTAGATTGGCTTTTGTAACTATTCAGTCGATCAATGAAACCCAAAGAATTAACCACGGAAGGCACGGAATTATGCGGAATTTTACGGTTGCTTTTCCGCGTCTTGTCCGCATTTTCCGTGGTGTTTATTCCTGATTTTCTATGCGACTGAATAGTTACTGACTTTTTAGATTGAATGGTTGGGTTTTATATGGACGGGTTTATGCGGAAATACTTTTGGGGCGGCGCGGGGATTGTGTGTATTGTTCTTGTTTGGAAGATTGCGTCTCTTGTTGTCGCTACGGAATTGCTGCTCCCGCCGCCTGAAAGGGTTTTTCTGAAACTGTTTGCGCTGGTTACAACGCCGCGTTTTCTGCGGTCGCTGGTCTTTACCTTTGTCCGGCTCCTTTCCGCGCTCGCCGTGTCGATTCCGCTGGGGATCGTTGCTGGGCTGGCCGCCGGGTTGTCGGCGCGGACCGAGGCTTTTTTGCGGCCCCTCTTTTCGATTATCGCGGCGACACCGGTGATGTCGGTGATTCTTATCGCGTTTCTCTGGTTCGGCGCGGAGAAGACACCCTCGTTTGCCGCGTTTCTTATGGTTTTTCCGGTGATTACCGTCAACGTGATGGCGGGCATCAAGGCCCTCGATCCCAAGCTGGAGGAGTTGTTTGCCGTCTACCGGATGGACATGCGGGAGAAGATCCACTATCTCTATCTGCCCTCGCTCGCGCCGTTTATCGCGGGCGGCTGCCGCGCCTCGCTTTCGATGTGCTGGAAAGTCGTTGTCGCGGCGGAAGTCTTGGTGCAGCCGCTTCTCGCGCTTGGTACCGGGATGCAGCGGGCCAAGGCCGCGCTGGACACGGCGGAACTCTTTTCGTGGACCGCTGCCACCGTGATCGCCGCCGCGTTTTCGGAGACGGCATTGCGGCTGGTGTTGCGTAAACGGACACGAAAACCGAAAAGGGCGCAGTGATTATGGACACGGTGAACAAGGCGGGAATCACTATTGACAACGTTTCCTTCTCGTTCGATGACAAGAAAGTCCTCGACAATGTGTCGCTGGTGTTGAACGAAACGCCCACCATCATTCTCGGCCCCTCCGGTTGCGGCAAAACGACATTGCTGCGGCTTATCGCCGGCTTGCTGCAACCGCAAAGCGGCGCGATACATTTCGATAAACGTTTTGGCGGAGAACATCGCGTCTCGTTTGTGTTTCAGGAACCGCGTCTCTTGCCGTATCTGTCCGTACTGGAAAACATAACGCTGCCGAGCCGGAAACATATCCCGCAGGAAGAACTTCACCAGAAAGCGCAACGGCTCCTCACGCTGACCGGCCTTGAAAACGAGGCCCGCCGTTATCCGGGCGAACTTTCCGGCGGCCAAAGCCAGCGTGTCTCGATAGTCCGCGCCTTTTGCTATCCCGCGCCGCTTGTACTGATGGACGAGCCCTTCCAGTCGCTTGACCTCCTCCTCCGCTTCGCCCTGCTTGAAACGTTAAAAACCCTGCTTGCCGCCGAAAACCGCTTTCTCGTCGCCGTAACCCACGACCCGCGCGAGGCCGTCATGCTGGGAAAAAGAATCCTCGTACTGGGCAAAAACGGCTGCATCGCCTTTGACACGGCCGCCGAAAACCGCGACCCCGCCGCGCTGGAACGGGAGATACTGCGCGGCTTGACAAGCGAACAGTGAACAGCAGGAGCTGTTCCAAAACCCCGATTTTTTCATTTTTTTTGCGCTTTTTCCCCGTTTGATTCAAGAAAAAGCACTCTATCATTACCACGAAAGCGCCATGTCTGATATAATGGAAGCGGCGATGATGCCGCATTCTATAGGAGTAAATGATGGCTGTGCTATTCGATAAGGATCGCTGGTTATTCACCATCCACACGGCTCGGACAACATACCAGTTTATGGTCGGGCCGTGGGGCTTTTTGTTGCATCTGTACTATGGGCGGCGCGTTGCGCGCGAGGATATGAGCTATCTTGTCAAGCGCCGCGACCGGGGGTTTTCCGGCAACCCTGCTGATGCGGGCGATGACCGCAGTTTTTCGCTGGACACGCTGCCGCTTGAATACCCAACAGTGGGGACGGGTGATTACCGGATAGCCGCTGCCGGTGTGATCAACGCTGACGGCAGTTCTGTTCTTGATCCCCGGTTTCAGCGTTATGAAATAAGAAAGGGCAAGTATACGCTACCGGGGCTACCGGGGCTATACGCAAACAAGCATAAAGACGGAAAGGGCGAGGCGGAAACGCTTGCCGTTACGCTTCTGGATCCTGTTTCCCAACTGGAAATAACACTGCTTTACGGTGTGTTCGCCGAAAAGGACATCATCACCCGTGCGGCGGTTTTTACCAATAGAGGTGGCGGCGATATAAGACTGACCAAAGCACTGTCGGCGAGTGTGGATTTTCTCTACGGCACATTCGACCTTATCCACTTCCACGGCAGGCACGCGATGGAGCGTCAGTTTGAACGCATTCCGGTCATGCGCGGCATTCAGAGCGTGTTCAGCCAACGGGGTACCAGCAGCCATCAGCACAACCCCGGCATCATCCTCTGCGCGAAAGACGCTGCCGAGGATCACGGCGGCTGTTACGGCTTTAATCTCGTATATTCAGGTAATTTTTCGGCTTCCATCGAAACGGACCAGACCGGACAGACACGGGTGAACATGGGGTTGGACTATGACGGCTTTTGCTGGACTCTGGCGGAGGGACAATCGTTTTTCACACCGGAAGTTGTTATGAGCTACAGTGATGACGGGTTGGCCGCCCTTTTCCACCGGTTCCACCGGATTTACCGGCACAATCTCTGCCGGGGCCCGTACAAGCTCGCTGCCCGTCCGGTGCTGATCAACAACTGGGAAGCGACGTATTTTAACTTTACCGGTGCCAAACTGATTGAAATCGCCCGCAATGCCGCAAAACGGGGGCTTGATATGCTGGTCATGGACGACGGCTGGTTTGGCAAGCCGGAATGTGGTTCGCTACGGGACAGCGACAACAGGGCATTGGGCGACTGGTTTGTCAACGAGGAAAAATTACAGATGAGCCTTGAGGATCTTGTGAGAAGCGTTAATCGGTTGGGGATACGCTTCGGTATTTGGTTTGAGCCTGAGATGATAAGCGAAGACAGCGTTCTTTTCCGCGAGCATCCCGATTGGACCTTGCGTGTTCCGGGCCGTGAGCCGGTGCGCGGCCGCAATCAACTGGTCCTTGATATGTCCCGCGAAGATGTACGGGACTATCTTTACGAAAGGATATGCGCCATTCTCGACAGTGCCAACATCGAGTATGTCAAGTGGGATATGAACCGGAGTGTCGCCGACTGGTGGTCGCCACTGTTAGGTGCCGGACGGCAAGGCGAGCTTCCCCCACCGTTACATGCTGGGCCTGTACGAGTTACTCGAAAAACTTACCCGGAAATACCCGCGAGTTTTGTTTGAAGGGTGTTCCGGCGGCGTCGGGCGTTTTGATCCGGGGATGTTGTATTACCACCCGCAAATTTGGTGCAGCGACAACACCGACGCGATAAGCCGCTTGAAAATCCAGTACGGCACGAGTTTTTTTTATCCGGTATCGAGTGTGGGTTCCCATGTTTCCGCCGTTCCCAACCATCAAACCGGCAGAACCGTGCCTTTTAAGACCCGCTGTATCGCCGCCATGCCGGGGAGTTTTGGTTTTGAGCTGGATCTGACCGTCATGGACGACGAGGAAAAGTGGACGGCCCAAGATTTCACGAGGACATTCAAAAGACATCAATGGCTGATTCACGGCGGTCTGTATTTCAGGTTGACCAATCCGTTTGAAGAACCTCTTGCCGCATGGCAGTTTGTTTCGCTTGATAAAACAAAAACCCTGCTCTGCGCCGTTCTCGTTGATTCACAGGCAAATCCTTTGGACCGTGTTATTCGGCTGAAAGGGCTGGACGAACAAAAAGCATACCGTTTGGGAAAACAATCATTCTCCGGCGCGGCATTGATGTACGGCGGCTTTATGTTGCCGGATATGGCGGAGGATTACCCGTCAGAAATTTTTTACTTTGAAGAGTGACGGAAAGGTGTCTCCGGCAGCTAAACAGCCGCTCGTCTCTTATCTTTTCAAAAACGCGATAACGACAAAAATTCCGACGAAACCGGGTCCCCCCCCAAAAAAAAACGATTAAAGCAAATGGGGGACAATCGGGCAGTGGGCGAAAAACGTTGCTTGCCAATCAAGTGGGGGAAGTCTCCCACTATGCTCCTGCGCCCTCCGCTACCCCCTCTGCGGGGGCTTCCCGCCACCGCAACGCCCCCGGTAACAAAGACGGCTGAATAGTTATAGTAGAACGTAACTATTCAGTCGATCAATGAAATCCAAAGAATTAACCACGAAAGGCACAAAATCATGCGGAATTTTACTCTGTAATCCTGCTTTTCCGCGTCTTGTCCGCGTTTTCCGTGGTGTTTATTCCTGATTTTTCATGCGACTGAATAGTTATAGTAGAACAACTATATAGTCAACATATTTCGCCCTTGACCGACAATCGCGTATAGAGCGTGCGAGCAAGATCATAGCCGCCGTTGCCTTTTTTCTCAAAGCAGCGTATAATTTTGATAAAGGCTTGTGCAATTCCGGCATTGGCCATAGGAATATATGATGAGTCTTTCTGATGAAAACACGACAATTCACCATCGCGCCAATAATTGCGTCAATCATCCTGACCGCGAGGCGCGAAATCTCTGCGTGGATTGTGGGCAGTGGTTTTGTGACGAGTGTATGAGTGCCACACATAAATACCTTTGCCGCCGGTGCGCGGAGGAGGCCCTCCGGCTAAAACGCGCGGCGGAGAGCCGTGAAATGTCCCGTGACGACAGGCATCGGTGGGCGGGCAAGTTTACTCTGCCGCTGGCGCTTGCGGGTTTGTTTATGCTGTCCTTCCTGTTGCGGCAAATCGGCATCGGGCTCATTGTTTTGCCGATTGCCTGCTTTTTGCTCGCAAAACAGTTGTTCGGAGGACGGCGGGAGGTTTTTTCTATAAGACACAAGCAAAAACCGGAGGCAGGGAAAATTTTTCTGACGCAAAAAGACAAGGATATCACCAAAGAACAGCTTGTCACATTGCTCCGGATCGGCAATGGGCGCGTTACCGTGGAAAAACTTGCCCGCGCGGCTGATGTGAGTGTAAAAACGGCAAAAAAATTTCTCGACAAACAGGTTATTGAGAATATGCTCAGCGTTGAAGCGGGTGAAGGCGAGTTGATTTACCTGAAAAAAGACGAGTGAGCCGGTTTCTTTTTATTTTTGCGTCAATGTTTTACGCAGGGCCATACCCAGCAGTACGAACACGAGGCATAAGCCGTTGTTCAGCACAAGATTGAGGACGGCCAGATTCGCGTTGCCATCGAGAAAATAGAGCGCGGTTTCCAGCGAGTAGGTCGAAAAGGTCGTATAGCCGCCCAAAAAGCCCGTTATAAGCAAGGGTTTCCATTTTGCGTCCAGTACCCCGTCAAAGGCGTTGATGAGAAAGCCGATGAACAGGGCGCCGAGGCAGTTGACAAACAGAGTGCCAAGCGGGTATTTCACGGGGATAAAAGTGTTGAAAAACCGGATCGAAAGATGACGCAACAACGCTCCGGTTCCGCCGCCGATAAGGACAAACAAATAGGTCATAACATAACGCTCCTTTTGACTCTGTTAACCCCGCTTTACCGCTGCGGGCTTTTCGCGCAGAGCGTTGTGCCGGAAGCAACTGGTGAGGTGGTCGTTGACGAGGCCGCAGGCTTGCATCATCGCGTAGATGATGGTCGGCCCCACGAAGGAAAAGCCCCGATGTTTCAGTTCCTGCGAGATTTGGGTAGAGAGCGGGGTCGAGGCGGGGATTTCGGCCATCGTCTTGAAACGATTCATGATGGGTTCGCCGTCAACGAAGTTCCAGAAAAAATCGGCGAGCGTAAGGCCCTCGTCGCGCATGGCGAGAACGGCCCGCGCGTTCTGGATGGCCGACTTGACCTTGAGCCGGTTGCGGACAATGCGGGAGTCATTCAGCAGCCGGGCGACATCGCCCTCCCCGTAGCGGACGATCTTTTCCGGGTCGAAGCCGTCGAAGGCGGCCCGGTAGCCCTCGCGCCGTTTCAGGATCGTTATCCACGAGAGGCCGGCCTGCGCCCCGTCAAGGACCAGCGCCTCAAACAGCCTCCCGGAATCCCGTAGCGGTACGCCCCATTCCTCATCGTGGTAGCGCGTGTATATCTCGCCGCCCAAACACCACGGACAGCGAATTACTTCTTTTTGTTCCATCATTACCCTCCTGTTGTGCCGGGAAAATTAAGCCTATTATGTGCCGTTGCCGCATTTTACACAATTATTTTTTCCAATATTTGTATTAGTCTTTCATATTTTCCATTAAATGTTTCAATAGAGTTGTTTGGAAACCTCAAGTTTCAGAACAACTTCCGCTAAAAAGTGCGGTTTTGTAAGGCTTTCGCCCGGCTTTAGCCTGAAAAACCGCAAGACTTGTGAGACAACCAACCGGGTTATTGAACAAGTCTAATATCTATTGTTAATAATTCCCCCTTTCCGTTTCACTAAAATCTAATTTGCGTTTATTTGTCCGGCCCATTCATATATATCCTCAAAAATAATGTCATGTGAGCCTGTTCCAAAACCCCAAGCAAATCTTAGAACAACCATATTTACAGCGAACCTTCAAGAAAATTTAACCGCAAAGGCACCCAATACCGCGCTCGAAACATTGAGGGTGTTATACAATTACACAACACGGCGCAAAGCCAATAAAGGCCCCGCCTTTTTATTCAAGCGTCAGCGCCACGGTACTGAAGCGCGGAAAGTTTTTACCGACAGCCACGCCTTTTATCGCCAATTCGCCTGTTTTGTCAGCTTTCACAGAAAACCGCCTTCAAGACCGCTTGTAAAGCCAATCGGCGGTCAAATCAGCACGCCTCTATCCTTATTCGCCTTCGCGGTTAATTCCTTACCTCTTTGTCAACTGACAGTAATACTCCAATACAAATGAGTTTTGGAACAGTCTCATGTATAAAAGAGCATCTCTAAAAACCCGGCCGGTTTTTGCCGGGTGGAGAAAGGCAACAATTACTTCATACGGTTCGTGTATGAAAGAAAGTGAACCGGCATCTATTTTGGCGGTATTGCCGTCGTCATAAGCCCTTTTACCGTGACCGTGGCTTCCTCCTACATTATCATTCATTCTAAACCCAAGCATAGACTGCTTTACGTAATTTGGCAAGAAGGGGTGGGTTTAATCCCAAACGCTAAACCACATTTGATCGTGAAGGCGCACGAAGACGCAGAAGGCTGTTTTAGGGTCAACTGCAAATCCATCGGCCATCAGGTCCGTCAAAACCATCGGCGATATATTCGGTGACGGACAAAAAGTTACCAACGTGGCATGTGAATATGAAAAAAACATAGACCCCTACAGTGTATCTCTTGATGATTTTGTTGTTAAAGACAGAAAATTATTGCGGTACATACTAATGATACAGCTTCCCGTACTACCGAAAACAAAATCGGCCGTTTTGTAATTCTGGATTTGGAAATACAAAGCCCACAGCTTGATGACGGACAGGCAACAGATGGCAGAGTGATCAATTATCAGGCAAATGACGGTGCCTTTGTTCTACAGACAGGCAATATTTTTGCTCTTGACGGAACCTTGTACGAGGCAAGCAGCGTCCCCGTTTCGACTCCTAAAAATAGAGGTATCATGGGTAATTCGTCAAAAATTTACTTTTCCCGCGAAAAGTTTGAAGATAACCACTACTATACCGATCCCAAATGGAAGACGGCGCTTCATTACAATCTTTTTAAACCTGCCGACTATAATGAGAACGATGCAAATACGAAATATCCGCTTGTGCTCTTTATGCTCGACGCGGGGGCCGAAAGCAAGAACTGGGAAACGGTGCTTATTCAAGGGAACGGCGGTACGGTTTGGGCTTCCGATGAATGGCAGGCGGAAAATCCCTGTTTTGTGGTATAGTGCTTCTATTTAAGAAAACATAAAGAGGGGGAGACTTTTCCCTCCGCTCCAGACCTGCGGGCTTACGCTATCCCCTCTGCGGGGCGTTGCCGCCCCCGCAACGCCCCCGGCAATATTGGCGTTTACAAGTAGAACCACTATAACTATGATTTTTGATACGGACGCTAAAAAATTCAAGACTTTTCATTTTGAATTCGGAAGATGATAACATGGCGACAAAATGGATGGACGTAGCAGTATCAGCATGGGAAGCGGAGGAGGTTAACGTAATACACGAAAATATTGACGGTATCGCGCCAAAAGATGTAAACACGAAAAAGATCAGTAGTATGGACCGTCCAAAAGTCAAATATTTAATTATCTGCGCCTGTTTCAAAACTCCACGTTGTGGAGCGGGCAGACTTCTCCTGCGGCCATCTTTGGCCGGGACGTTTGAGGTGGGTTGTAACTCCTTTTGGGCTGTGAAGTGGGCCGTTAACCGGGCGGTAGCGCGGGTTTGGAAGCGTTTTTGGCCGAAAAACTCGTCGTTATCGTCATCCCGTCCGAGCGGGGGCTGCCCCAAGACAAGGTGTAGGCAATAGCCGCCGGAATCTTCGTTTTCGCCGACT
>JAIRNN010000352.1 GCA_031257995.1 Spirochaetaceae bacterium
ATTATATACCGGATTACCTCATTATGTCAAGAGAAATGTGCCTGTCTATGCCAAATACATTGCATCTTCTTATGTTTTTGCAAATAGACGGGGTATTTTTGGCGGAGTTAGGGGTTAAAACAAAATTCTCACAGGGCCGCCTTCCGGCACGTCCACAGGCGGCACGTACTTTGACACTTTTTCCCCTTTTGTTCAAGTCCCCAAGATTTCCTCGTTATTTATTTTCAATTCCCCATAGGGGCGCTCCCTTTCCCGATAGCGTTGTCAAAATACCAAAACTCAAGTATGCTCTTTTTGTGCGCTTTTTTTCTCTGAAACACATTGCGATAGCGGCCTTGCTTCTTGCCTGCCTATCCTCCTGTACGCGCAAATTGGGCTGGGGCGTTTTGCTCTGGTCGGACGAGGAACGGGGTATCCCGTCGGGGACGGTGCTTCCGGTTTACATCAAGTCTAACATTGAAAAGACGTGGGTCGTCGGGGTTCCGAAAGACTACACGAAACCCGGCGAACGTTCCGTGAAATTCGGAATACCGCTTGCCGAACTCGATCTCGTCGGCGGCAAGAGCGCGGCGAAAAACCGGGCGAAAGAGTTTGGCAAGTACGCGCGCACCTATGCGGAGACCTTGCAGGACGGCCTTCCCATTCGGGAATCCCCCGACAATAGCGCGCGCCGCGTCTATCGGCTCAGGCAGGGCGAGATACTCAAGATTTTGAACATCGCGCAGGGCAACCCGGCAATCAGCGCGACAGGCGATCCTCTTCCCGGCGACTGGTTTCGCGTCCTCACCGAGGACGGAACACGCGGCTACTGTTTTTCCTACCGCATCCGCCTCTTTGAACACGTTCCGGGAACGCTCGTGTCCGCGCCCGCCGAAGACGGGGACAAGCGGGATGTCGAGCTTGAAAAGGTCTTGACCAAGACGTGGGTCAGCGAGGTCTACTCGAACATGGTGCGCGACCGCAAACTCGACCTCGACGCGCTCACCCGCAAATGGGGTTTCTCCGCCGGAGAGGACACCGGTATCGCCCACGTCTACGCGCCCGCAATCGCCGGGGAAAACGCGGGCCGTCTCACCACTACCGCCACAACCGAGCGGGAGACCGACCTCACCTTCCCGTACACGCAAATCAAGAGTTTGGGCAGCCGTGACTGGCAACTGGTCGATTCAAACGGAAACAGCCTCCTCTTGATCAGCCTTCTCAGCGACGCGCGGTTGTCCGTGCAGTACCATACCGCCGCCGGGCTTCCCCGTACGCTCTACTTCACGACTCTTTCCGTGCCGCTGGACGACCTCATCGTTCAGGAAACGGTACGGCGGGACGATATTTGGGCGGCGCTCCTCGCGCACGGGACGACGTGGCGCAGCGCCTACTATGGGAGGCTCTACTTTGAGCCCAACAAGAACATCTCATGGTCGGGGTTTGACCGGCTGGTACCGCAGTACATCTCCAACTTGGCGCTGCCTTCGGGACGGGCAAGCCTCTCGCTCTTTCTCGACCCCTCGCTCGCATCAATCTACGACGGCGCGTTGTCCATCCATCTGAATAACATCGGTGGCGGAACATCCCAAGCGCACTTTCTCTACGCGATAGAGGATGGCAATACCGCCGGGCAGTACGGCTTGCGGCTGGAGTTTGTGCCGCAGGACAATATCGAGGGCGTTACGGTGAAGCGGCGCACCCCGTCTCCGACCATTCTCTACTTCTACACCGAGTAACGGCGGCGCGGTAATGGCAAACCTCCAACTGTCAGGTGTTTCTCTCATGTTCGGGGCGCGGACGATCTTGAAGAACGTTACGATTCACCTCAGTGAAGGAAGCCGCGCCGCCCTCTGCGGCATCAACGGTTCCGGGAAATCAACGTTGCTCAAAGTGATCGCAAAGGAGATTGAGCCGGATTCAGGCGAACGTTCCCTTTCAAAGGGATCCTCGCTGGCCTATCTCCCGCAATCGATTATCGTACCTGCCGTGCTTGGCAGCCGGACGCTTCTTGAAGAGGCGCAAAGCGTCTATCCGGCAAGCGCGGACGATGGGGGCGGGGCATCTTTGATGCCTTCGGGGGTGTCCCCCGCAGAGGGGGTAGCGGAAGACCGTGCGGAGGAAGGCGGAGACGACCGGAGCGCGGGCTGGAGCGAGGGGTCGGCAAGTTTTGCTGCGGCTTCCCCCCTTAGCACACACTGGAGCCGCGACAAGGACATCAGCATCGTGCTCACAGGGTTGGGCTTTGTTGCCGCCGACTTTTCAAGGGGCGTGGACGAGTTTTCGAGCGGATGGAAGATGCGGATCGCGCTCGCAAAGGCGTTGTTGCAAAAAGCGGACTTCCTTTTGCTTGACGAACCGACAAACTATCTGGACATCGAGGCGCGGGCATGGCTTTTGAAGTTTCTCGGCGCGTTTAAGGGCGGCATCTTGCTCGTGTCCCACGACCGCTTTTTCCTTGACAACGCGATACGCGAGGTGTACGACCTCTTTCAGGGCGGGCTGAAGCGGTATGCCGGCAACTATTCCGCCTACGAAAGACAACGGAAGGCCGAGCTGGACGAACTTTTGAAGCGGCACGCCGAGCAGGAGGTGGAAATCAAGAGGGCTGAGGACCTGATACGCCGGTTCCGCTACAAGGCGAGCAAGGCGGCGATGGTTCAGGAGCGGGTGAAAAAGCTCGAAAAGCTTGAAAAAACGGGGAAGATCGAGATACCTGAAAACTTAAAGAAGATCGCGATAACGTTCCCGCCGCCGCCTCATTCGGGGAGAATCGCGCTCACCGCAACCGGCATCGGCAAACGTTACGGCGAAAAGACTGTGCTGGCCGGGCTCGATCTCCAGCTTGACGCGGGGGAACGTCTCGTGGTCGCGGGGAAGAACGGCGCGGGGAAATCGACGCTGCTCCGCATCTTGGGCGGCAACGAGAATAATTTTTCAGGCAGCGTCCGGTACGGGGCGGGCATCGCCGCAGGCTTTTTCTCGGTGGAAAGCGCGGAGAGCCTTGCCGGGGGCGAAACGGTGCTGGGCTTCATGGAACAAGACGCGCCGCTTGCCCTCCTCCCGAAAATCCGCGATATGCTGGGCGCGTTTCTTTTTCGTGGCGACGACGTGTACAAGACGCTGGGCGTACTCTCAGGCGGCGAGAAAAGCCGCCTTGCCCTCCTCAAGATGCTCACCCGTCCGCTCAACTTACTTCTCCTCGATGAACCGACCAACCACCTCGACATCTGGACGAAGGACATTCTGCTCGACGCGCTCACCGCCTTTACCGGGACGATCATCTTCGTCTGCCACGACCGCGCTTTTATGGAACGGCTTTCCACGAAAACGCTCTATCTGGACGGGGGCAAGCACACCCTCTACTACGGCGGTTACGCATGGTTTATGGAAACGAGGGCCCAAACGGAAATGCCCGTTGCGCCGCCCAACGGAGAGCCGAAACCGCCGCCTTCCGGCAACCCCGCGCAAAATGCGGGAAAGGATTCCCGCGAGGAAACCAAGAAGCGCAAGGCCGAGGAAAAACGGCGCAAAAAACGGGAGGAAGAACTGATCGCAAAGATCGAGTCGCTGGAAGCTGCCAAAGCCCATGCGGAAACGGAACTTTCCCGTCCGGAAGTCTATTCGTCAGGCGAAAAGGCACGGAAGATACAGGCGGATATTCGCGCTTTGGAAGCCTCCCTTGAAGGCGCGAATGCCGAGTGGGAGGGGTTGTTCTTGACAGCCGCGAACCCCTATGATAATCTTGGTCTATGCAGAAATTTCTTTTGACAGGCGCGGCTTTGTGAGCATGGCCTACGATTTTGTCCGGCAGAATCCCGGTACCGCCGTATGAGGAATTCGGATGCCTGTGGGGAAACGGCGGGGGTTTGAGGGGAAATCAATCTGGTTAAATGCCCCGGTGTTCCGCAGGAAGGATTACGTTTAGTGAAAAGGCAAACACTTGGAGGGAATGATCGAATGAACGAAAGATTGATATTGAGGTCAAGGATTTTCCGGTTCTCATCGGCCCGCGCTCTACCGATAATCTTTCTATTCTGCCATCCTTCAACATTCTCCGCAAGTCCGGACAACCAGCGCAACAGCAAACGCCATCCTTATTCGCGGTTCATTTTACCCGCTATGTAAAGCCGAGGGGCTATCGGTCAAAAATCTGCGCCGCCATCTGTAGTTAAACGCGATAAAGGCTGTGATTCAGGCTTCTTGACGACTTTTTGCACACCCATTAAAATAGTTTCCATGCTTTCGATAAAGGCAGAAAAGACAGCATATTCCCTTCACGGCTCACTCATGTACTCCTCCTCCTATAGAATTTAGCAAAAAGCGTGTCAAGTCTCCCCCCCCCCCATCTGAAACCAGATTATCCTATTATCGCTTTTTTCCATTTGGACAGCGCAATACCTCATCTTTAGGCAAAAACGACCTTGAGTCTTTAGACAATGACTCTTTTTTAGACAATAACACCTCTAACGGGAACCCTTTTACTTCAAACGGGATCCCTTTTGACTCATTCGGGATCCCTTTTGACCCATCGGTAACTACTTTTGACTCATCGGTAACTCCTTTTGGCCTGTTGGCAACTATTTTGGTGATGACGGCTTTTGGCCGGCTGTTTGTTTTGGCTGGGTTAAGCCTCTCAAAAATACATATATGGAGGATGGGTTATGGCACATTTTAAGGACTGGCTTCCCAGGACGCGGGAGTCGCAACTGGAGATGGGACAGGCGTGGGCGCGGCAACTGGGCGCGAAGTCGGAGGCGTGGGGGATGCCCGTGGCGGTGAGGACGGACTTGATCGCGCTCCACCGGAAGGCGACCGACACGCTGGACGAGGTGATGGAGGCGGGTATGACGTAGGCGGTTTTGCAGGATGAGGGTATGGCCCCGGTTGGGGAGGACGGATATTCGGTATACGGAAGTTAGAATGTATGCAACGCATACACGTATACAAAAGGTGAAAACGTTATGCGACATTGAAAAAAGAAACGATTTTTATTAGGTGTGCTGGCGGTAGCGCTGGCATTTGGGTTGGCGGCTCAGGATATGGGCAAGGCGGCGCCCGCCTCAGACTTCGCCTATGGCCTTTCCGAAGACGGCCAAGGCGTGGTCATCCAGAAGTACCGCGGAAAAGGTGGCGCGCTGGTGATACCCGCAGAAATTGAGGGGCTTCCGGTGGTTAAGCTTTACGACACTGCATTTTACGCAGCAGGGTGGTATGACCCCGCATATAACATTACCTCAGTCGTTATCCCTGCCAGTGTTAAACTAATTGGGCGGTCATGTTTCATGGGGCTTGAAAAGCTGACCTCCGTCACATTTCTGGGAACTGGTGTTGCACTTGGGTTTCAGGCATTCCGTGGTTGTACGAACCTAACCGAACTGGTGTTTCCCGATGATGAAAAAGCCCTTATAAGGGGTGGTTCTGATACTTTCTACAGATGCAGAAAACTGCCGTTAGCAATGCGGGCAAAACTCAGGTTGATGGGCTTCGACGAACCGTAACCGGACAAGCAGTATCACGGACACGTACCGTGTGGGGGTTTTTCCCGCACGGCTTCCCCTGTTCTGCATCATGCGGGCGGGGCAAACCGGTGAATGTCCGGTTGATATTGTCGAGTGGTAAATTGAAAAGGAGGACGTAAATGATAAAGGCGCACAAAGAAGGAACGGCAACTTTTGATGCGTTGAATTATGCCGAACAAGCAAAATCCATAAACGCTCAACTGCTTCATATTGAAGCGGCTATAAAAGCAAACATCAAACGGGCGGTTTCGGAGGAAGGGAAAGCCCTAAAGAAACACGGATCGGCAACTTGCAAGAAGTAATAGAAAGACTGAAAGCATTTACCGTGTAAATAAACGCGCGCAACTATGTCGTACTGCTTTGCCGCAGGTTTTACGCCGTTTAACAGGATGCCAAGACTGTTTCCGTTGTGCCGTCCGTATCCGTGCGGTCGGTACCTAAGCCTTTGACCGTTTGCCGGATGCCCGAATGTTCACCGGGTATCCTGTTTTTTTGTGTAACCACCCTCATTCGGCGATGTTTAACAGGCCGTGCCGCGCAGGGGGCTTGTTGGCCGTCATGGAAAGGAGGTAGTCCTCCGAAAGCCGGTCAAGGATTCTCAACTTCGCAAACTCGCCGTTTTTAGCTGGGTCAACGCGAGGCGGATTTTTGGTATAGTATTCGTCCCAATAGTCAGCTTCTTCATCAGTCATTTCTTTCATAGTTTCCTCCTATTCATTCAACAAAGGAATATAGACATTCCATAGCGGCATAGCGTTGAAAACCACTATCCTGCCGTCATCCAATTCATTGTAGAGTATCTCAAGGGGATTCCCTACACCGTTAAAACCGATAAGCAAATGTTTTTCTTCATCACCTTCCACCGGAAGGTCGTGCCGGGCGGTTCGAAAAGCCCATTGTATATCGCCCTCGGTAACGTGATGTTTGAAAGCCGACCGTATGCATACAATAATTGGTTCCACACCTATACTATATCCCATTTATCGGATAAGCGCAAGAACACACGCCATTCTTCGTGTACCTTGGTGTTCATCCGCTCCTAACCATTTGCCGTTCATCCCTAGCCGCGAGGATCGGGGGCGAGCCCCCGAAGAGGGGGATAGTGTAAGATGTCTGGAGCGAGGGGTCGGCAACTGCGTTGCCGCGGCTTCCCCCTCATTCACTAATAACATCTCCCCTTCCCCAGAATGGGGACAAGCCGTCCTCTCACAGCACAACGCCCCAAAGAAACCTACTGTAGGCGGTTTACTTCCGGTAGGCCGTGTTCGCCATCGGGAGTTTGTCGCGCAATACGCCGTCCTGCCTATAGTAGGCTCCGCCGATGGCCGGACAGACCGGGATGGTGGCGAGTTCGCCGACACCTTTCGTGCCGTAGGAGAGGCCGCCGCGCATACCGGGGTTGACGAGGTAGACTTCCATTTCGGGCGCGTCCGTAGCGCGGATGAGGCCCAGTGTCCCGTATTTTACCTTGGGGATGCCGCCCTCAAGCGGAAAGTCCTCGGTGAGCGCGTAGCCCATGCCCATGAGGATGCCGCCTTCGATCTGGCCCTCGGCGGACTTGGGGTTCACCACCGTGCCCAAGTCGTAGGCGGCGATGACGCGCTCCACTTTGCCCTCCGCATCAAGCAGCGCGAGGGTCGCGGCGTACCCATAGGCGACATGGCTCACCGGGTTGGACTTGTCGCTCCCCATCGGGTCGGTAACGGTGGTAAACTCGCCTGAAAACTCCTGCCCCTGAAGCGCGGCGAGGTTTCCGCCCGCCGCGTCAAGGACCGCTTTCAGTTTTTCCGCCGCCCGCCGCACCGCCTCGCCTGAAACCACCGTCTGGCGGGATGCGGTTGTCGTGCCGGAATTGGGGGTGCGCCGGGTGTCGGGCGGCTCGGCGAAGGTCTTATCCGGCGTAACGCCCGCCGTCTCGCAGACGATCTGCGTTGTTACTGTGGCAAAGCCCTGTCCGATACACGCGGCGCTGGAACGGATATGGATGATGCCGCCTTCTACCGAGAGGATACACCGGCCCGTGTCGGGGATTCCCACGCCGACCCCCGCGTTTTTGAGCGCCGCCGCGATCCCCACCGTCCTGCCCGCCGCTACCGCCGCCTCGTAAGGCTCTTTCAGTTTAAGCAAACACGCTTCCAGTTCCGTGTCGTCCCCGGCGATCTGGCCGTTGGGCAGTGATTGACCGGGGCGGATAGCGTTTCGGTAGCGGATTTCCCACGGACTTATCCCGACCATCCCGGCGAGCAGGTTGAGGTTGCTTTCTACGGCAAAATTGCTCTGACATACGCCGAAACCCCGGAACGCGCCGCCGGGCGGGTTGTTCGTGTAGACGGCTTTCCCGTCAATGTCGATGACCTGATAGTTGTAGGGCCCCGCCGCATGGGTGCAGGCCCGCTGTAACACCGGCCCACCCAGCGAAGCGTAAGCGCCCGTATCCGAGACGATCACCGCCTTCATCGCCGTCAATATGCCGTCCTCGTTACAGCCCAGTGTCAAATCTATCTCCATTGCGTGACGCTTGGGATGCAGGTTGATGCTCTCCTGCCGCGTAAGCAGCACCTTCACCGGTTTCTGCAACAGATACGCCGCAAGCGCCGCATGATGCTGGACGCTCATATCCTCCTTGCCGCCGAAACCACCGCCCACCAGTTGTCCCAAGACGTGAACCTTGTCCCGTTCAAGGCCGAGCATTCGGGCACATTCCCGCTGTTCGTCATAGATGCTCTGCCCTCCCGTGTACAGAGCGACCCCGTCCCCCTCAGGCTCGGCAAGCGCGCATTCCGGCTCCATAAAGGCGTGTTCGGTAAACGGCACCGAGTAATGCCGCGAGACGACAAACTTTGACGCGGCAAGTACCGCATCCGCATCCCCGCGCACCAGATGTTCGTGGGTCAGAATGTTCCGTTCCTTAGCGTGAATGAGCGGCGCGCCCTCAGCCATCGCCGCTTGAGGCGATGTTACCGGTTCCAGCGCCTCGTAGTCAACCTTCACCAGAGCCTTGATCGCGTCAAGGCTTCCCTTATTCCGCGACACGATGAGGGCCACCGCGTCGCCGATAAACCGCGTAACGTCCCCTTCCGGAATCATCACGTCATAATCCGAGATAAATTCAAGGTGGCCGATTTTATTGTTACCGGGAACATCCTTTGCGGTAAACACCGCCGCGCAGTCGGGGTGGGAAAGCGCCTCGCCCGTGTCAATCTTGAGAATCCGCGCCCTGGGGTAGGCCGCCCTGAGCGCCGACGCATACAACATTCCTTCCTTATGCAAGTCGTCCGTATACATCCCCGTCCCCAGCGTCTTTGCCGCAGCGTCAACCCGGTGGAACGTCTCGCCCAACTGCCCGGTAAAACGGCGTTCCGGCACGGGCGCGTTATCGCGGAAGAGATCCGCCGCCAGCCGGATCGCGTCCTTGATCTTGACATAACCCGTACAGCGGCAGATGTTCGACCGGATCGCCTTCCGTATCTCGCCGTCATCCGGGGCGTTGTTCGCGTCAAGCAACGCCTTCGCGCTCATCACCATCCCCGGAATACAGAACCCGCACTGCACCGCCCCCGCCTCGGCAAAGACGTACGCATAGACCGCCTTCTCCCGATCGCTCAGGCCCTCCAGCGTTACAACCGCCTTCCCCGCAACCTTCGCCAACGCCGGAATGCAGGCCCGGCTTGCCTTCCCGTCAATCAGCACGGTACACGCCCCGCACGCCCCCGCTCCGCAGCCATTCTTCGTCGCCGTGAGCCGCAAATCCTCGCGCAGAAAATCGATGAGCTTTTTGCTCTCCTCGCCCTTCACCAAAGCGCCGTTTACTGTGAGTTCTATCATTTGAATTATGCCTCCAAAACTTTCACCATAATAAAGTTAAGTATAACAATAAACTTTTGTATCGTCAAGGCCCCGCAGGGGCCTTACTTGGGAGCGGCATGGCGGGAAAGAGCGGCGGTTTCCCCCTACGGGGGAAGAAAAGCAGCGCGCGTATACAAATTATCCATTTTACGGTAGAGGGATGGAAGATGCCTCCCACTATCAACAGCTTAAGAATTCTTGCCCACAGATTACACAAACTGCGCCATAAATGGCATCACAGATTTAAGAGAGAGAGACTGTTTCACTCTCCTGAAAAGATAGAAAAGGAGGAGGAATTCTCCCCTTGGCTCCAGCCCGCTCTCCGGTTGATGTGTCCGCGCCTCCCTCCGTTTGGTCATCCGCTCCCTCCTCTGCGGGGTACCCAATGCTTCGCGCGAAACGTTGAGCGCGTTTCTACCATTCCTGCGGCACGGTGTGGGCCCCAAGAATATTACACCATAAATAACCGCAACAGGGCCCGGGCCGTCCCCGAAGGTGTTATAGACACCCCGCCCCCGGCGCAACGTTTAGCTTGATCCCAAGCCGATTCTGAAACAGACTCAAGATATAAGAGGGAACCGGCCTCTTTTTGGCTAGATTAATTTTAAGGCAACACATCTTGATAATTTCTGCAAGAATGGCTATAGTATGGATATGTCGTGTGTCGTACAAGCTTATGAACGTTATACGGCGCGGATGTTATGTTTTACACAAGCAGGTTTACGTTATACGACATAAGTGCCGTATATAAAGAGTGATGTGCAATTGGGACACAAAAAGATATGGTATTGCCGCCGCCCGTGGCGGTAATACGTCTTGACAAAAAAGGATTTTATGTAAATAATAGAGTTGTTTAGAAACCCCAAGTTTCTAAACAACTTTCGTTAAAAATGCGGTTTTGTAAGGCTTTAGCGCAGGGCTTTTAAGCCCCAAAAACCGCAAGACTTGAAACGGACTTTAGTCCGCGACAACCAACCGGGTCGTTGAACAAGTCTATTGACAGGAATTAATAAAAATCCCCGCCGCAAGCGGCGGGGTATTGAAGATTTTCCCTTGAAATCTTTGCGTATGCGGGGGAACAAATCCCCCGCACCCCCAGTTTTAACCGCCCCCAAGGGGCGAGGTATTTAACCCCAAAGGAATAAAAATGGTAACTATTCAGTCGCCGAGAGGTTAAAAGGGAAAAAATATGGGCCTTGAAATACTTTGACCAGTTCTTCCCCTATGTTCACATGGTGTTTGTGTACGGTCTGAATAAACGATTCTA
>JAIRNN010000033.1 GCA_031257995.1 Spirochaetaceae bacterium
TACGCCAATTTTCAGACTCCCTATTTAGGTAGTCTATTTTAAGCCGCATAATTGTTCTAACTCTTTATACTACAAAGAATTAAAGGATAAAGACTACCTAAAATGAGCGGAGTTAGGGATTGAAAGTTATCAAACCAGAAGGAATATCGGTAGAAGGCGAGTCTATCGGGCAAGAATCTGTATCTATCCGTCTAATCTGCGTTCATCGGCGGTTAGCCGTGTATCCAAGTCCGTGATAAATGCGGGGGCGTTGCAGGGACTACCGGGGCCCTGCTGCTTTTATCTACGGTAAAACACAACGGGCACCATGCCGCTGGAATGGCAAAACGCGATCAACGTTTCGCGCACAGTAATGGGGCCCCGCAGAGGGGGTATGGGATGGGGTTTTAGGGGCGGAGCCCCTAGGAGAAGGGGTAAGCGTAGACCCGTAGGGCCGGAGCGGAGGGGGAGGCTTCCCCCTTTTTATCTATGTCCATCTGCGGTGAAAAGCGCTTCCAATCACGCGCATATTCCGGTCATGGGTCGCGGCGAGGAGGAGGATGCCGGTTGCCGCGAACAAGAGGGCCCCGGCGAGGAACGGAAGGAGGTTTTGCAGGAGGCGGATACGGGCGGCGGCGAAAAGGGCGGCGAGCGGGGCTTTGGTGAGGGCGACCGGGACGGCGGCGATGAGGGAAAAGAGGATAATTTTTCCGGTGTAGGCGGCGGTACGCGCTGTCATGCCGGTTGCCGCGCCGGAAGAGGAGAGTTTTCTTTTCAGGAGGACGAAGAGCAACACGGTGTTCACCGCGCTGGAGACGGAGAGGGCGGCGGCGATCCCGGCGCCTTTCCAGCGGACGGCGAGCAGGGCGGCAAGCGCGATGTTTACGGCGAAGGACACGATACCGGCGATGGTCGGGGAGACGGAATCCTGCTGGGCGTAAAAGGCCGGGGCAAGCACCCGGTTGAGCGCGATACAGTAGAGGCCGCATATATGGCAGTTGAACGCGGCGAGCGTAAGGGCCACGGATGTCTCGTCGAAACGCCGCGTCTGAAAGAGCAGCCGGATCAGCGTCTCTCCCTGCGTAAGCGAAAAGAACGTAACCGGTATCATGATGAGCGCGATGATCTCCAACGCTTGCGACAGGCGGGCGTTGAACACGGCCCACTCCCCCTTTTTCGCGTGTTCCGCCAAGTCGGGGAGCAGCACCGTGCCGATGGACACGGCGAATACCCCCAGCAACAGTTCCTGCAAGCGCAGGCTATACTGCAAGCTCGACACCACGCCTTCTCCTGTGTTGCCCGCCAGCGCCGTTGACACGAGGTCGTTGATCTGGTAGGCCGCCATGCCAATGACCGTTGGCCCGATCAAGCGGAGCACCTGCCGTGTCCCCGGGTTGGACACGGCTTTTTTGAGGCCGGTAAAGAAGAACGTGAACCCTTTTTTCCAGACAAAGGGGGCTTGAACCGCCGCTTCCAAAAAGCCGCCCGCGAGGATACCCACCGCCAGAGCGCGCGCGGGGTTTGCCATGCGGTCTTTGAGCGCCCACGCGCACCCGATCGTTACGATGTTGAGCAACACCGGCGCGAAACCGGAGGGCGCGAACACGTGTACGCTGTTCAAGATGCCCTGAAAGAACGCGGCAATAGAAATAAAGGCGAGAAAGGGAAACATCACCCGCGTGAGCAGCACGGTTTCGGAAAAGACCGCCGCGTCGTCAAATCCGAAGAGGGGGATCACCAGGGGCGCGGCCCAGATGCCGATGGCGCAGGCAACGCTCACCAGGAACGAGAGCAGTGTGAAGAAACAGTGCAGAAACGCTTTTGTCTTTTGCGCGTCGTTGTCGATGAGGCAGGACTTGAAGGTGGGAATGAAGGCCACGGCGATAGACCCCTCGGCAAAGAGGCGGCGGAAGAGGTTGGGAATCATGAAGGCCACGGAAAAAGCGTCGGAGAGGGCGCTCGTCCCCAGCAACGCCGCCTTGGTCATCTCCCGCGCAAGCCCCAGCACCCGTGAGGCCAGTGTGAGAAGGCCCAGCGACGAACCGTGCCGCAAAAGGGAAGCGCGGGATTTAGGGGAATTGCCGGAATCGGGCGCCATGCGAGCCGCTTACAACACTACACGTCTTGCAGGAACGCGAGATAGCCTTGGTACGTCGTCCACAGGTCGATCTTCGAGATGACCTCAAAGGGCGAGTGCATGGACAACACGGGTATCCCGCAGTCAAGCACCTCGATACCGAGCCGGGCGAAGTGCAGCGCGATCGTGCCGCCGCCGCCTTTGTCAACCTTGCCGAGATTGCCGAACTGCCAGCGCACCCCGTTCTTGTCGAGGATGGCAAGCACCTTGTGCAGAAACTCCGCGTTTGCGTCCGACCCGCCGTACTTTCCCCGGCTGCCGGTGTATTTCGAGATGGCAATCCCCTTGCCCAAGTAGGAGCAGGTCTTCTTGTCGAAGACGGGCGCGAAGTTCGGGTCAAAGGCGGCGTTCACATCGGAAGAAAGCATCGCCGAGTTGCCCAAAGCGCGGCGAAGCTCAATGTCCCCGGAGAACCCCCCGCCGACGGCCTTTGCTCCGTTCTTGGCGAGGAGGAAGGCGATGAAGTCCTCGAAGTTCCGCGCCTCCGCGCCGGTATTCCCCATCGAGCCGATCTCTTCTTTGTCGGTAAGCGCGCAAACCACCGCCTTCTGAGGTGCCTCCGCCCGCCGGGCAATATCCAGTACCGCCTCGATCGACGCGAACGCGCAGCACTTGTCATCGTGCCCATACGCGCCGATCATACTCCGGTCAAAGCCGACATCCCGCGCCTTTTGCGCCGGAACCGCCTCAATCTCCGCGCCGGCAAAATCCGCCTCGGTGATCCCATACTTTTCGTTGAGAATACGCAACAGGTTGAGCTTCACCTTGTCCGCTGCCTTCTCGTCCTTATAGGGCCGGGAACCCGCCAGAATATCAAGCTCCTCCCCCGTGATATACTCGGTGATTTTCTTGTCGTCATAGTCGCGCGAAAGGTGGGGCAGCAAGTCGGTGATGACAAACACCGGATCGTCCTCGTCCTCGCCGACCCGGATCGTCTTCTTCTCACCATCCTTCCCGAAAATCACCCCATGCAGCGCGAGCGGCACCGTCAACCATTGCCACTTCTTGATCCCGCCGTAATAGTGCGTGTCAAACAGCGCAAACTCCGTGTCCTCGTACACCGGATTAGTCTTGAGGTCGATGCGCGGCGAGTCAAGATGCGCCCCCACGATGACCGCTCCTTCCGCAAGCGGCCTCTTTCCCAGCACCGCGAAATTCAGCGCCTTCCCGTGAATGTTCTGGTACACCTTCGCTCCCGGCCCAAGCGCTTCCGGAGCCCGGAGCGCATCCTCAATGTCGGCAAACCCCGCCTCCCGCAACCGCGCCGCCGTCTGTTCCGTGAGCTCCCGCTCCGTCTTCCCCGCGTTGAGAAACGCCTTGTACCGCCGGGCAAACGCCTCCGCCGCCTCCAAGTCCGCATCCTCTGCCGTCTCCCACGTATTCTTAATCTTGAACCCCAGCTTTTCGCCGAGCTTCTCTCCTTCCGTCTTCTCTTCGGTCATAACCCTCTCCTCGTAAACAATGTCATCTTATACCGGTTAACCCAAAAACAACAAGGCCCCGCTTGCTTCAGTTTTCCCTGCTTCCCTTGGCCCCACTAGGTGGGTTTCTTTGGCCCCACAGGGGCTTTCCTTGGGGGGCGGCTTAATATGAACGGGCGGCGGTGTTCCCGTGCTTGCAAGCAAGCATTCGGGGGAGGGACAGCCCCCGATTAATAAAGATGATTGGAAAAAAAATGGATGGGGGGGGGGGAAAAAACCGCGACAACGAGTTGCCGACCCCCTGCCTCCAGACTTGCTCCGGTCGAACGCTTGCTTCGCAAGCGCGCCCTCCGTTTGGTCATCCGCTACCCCCTCTGCGGGTGGCCCGCTCCCCCCCCCCCGCAACGCCCCCCATCCCGGCCTAAACTTGACTCACAAAACGAAAGAATAAAACCCGCGAACCTTCACGAACAGACACAAACGGTTCGTTGGGTTCGTTCGTGTGGTTCGTGGTTAAATGTAATTTTTTTTCACGTTTTTTCGGTTTTTTTGGAGTGGTACCGCCGCTTGACAAAAATAAACGAGTGTGGTATATTATAAAATATAGTCAAAAGGGTATTCAAAATGGTTTGTGTGGTGAAAAAGTCCTTTCTTTCTCCTGCCGGGGATGTGAGGGTGTGGGATGGGCTACGGATGCCCCTCCCCCATGCGCATTATCTACGCGCCCTTGCCCGCAATCGGCGCGTCCCTTCTCTAAAACAGGCCGCCACGTTCGTTCCGGTTGCCGCTTTCATTCCCTCTGGGTTTTATAAAGGCTCTTTCCGCAAAGGCGCTTTGCGGCGGGGGGTTTTGTATACCGGCGCGGGTTCCGCGTCTTAATTTCCCTTATTAAGGAGGTTTCGTAATGTCTGATGACAAATCCTTTCCCTGGAAACAGGAGGCCCTTCGCGCCCTGATTATGGCGGTCATAACATCTGCCGTAACCTCGGCTCTCAACGCGGTGTACCGGATACGCTTTGCCGAACTGGGAAGCGTTATCGACTCTATGCCGGTTCCCCTGTTGCTCCTGGTTACCGGCATCTTTGTCGTCCTTTCCTTTGTGCTCCGCCTGACACGGCTGGAACAGCGGATCATGCGGGTCATTACCGACTGCATGCTGATTGCGGGACTGGCCGTCCTCAGCATCGCGATGGTCGCCGCCCTCAACATCGGCACCGTGCCCCTCAAGAGTTTTGAACTCACGGAGGACAATGTCTATGACTCCAGGGAGGTAGCCGTTCCCCGGAATCTGGAAAACATAACCCTCAAGGTTTCCGGGGACCGGGACCCCGGCTTCCCCTTGGAACTGGAACGGCGGGGAGCGGGGAACGGAACCATTGAACAACTGGCAATAGAGGGGCTTGAAGCGGACAACGCTATCCGGCATGGGCGGTATTACACCCTTGTCCGGGGGCAGTTTACCGTACCGGGCCCTTTGAAGGCAGGGGATACCCTGTATTTGCATTTCGCAAACGCTCCCTCTTTAGGGGGAAAAATAAAACTTGAACTTACGGGTTCAAAAGACAAGGAGTAAAGAGATGAAAAGAATGGTTTTAGTAACCGCCTTGTTGGCGGCGGTATTGGTGGCGGCTCTGCCGGTTTTCGCCCAGACGGGCGGCGGCAGGCATCAATTCGACCTGTTCGGCGGGGACGGGTACAAAGGTTCCGGTTCAACCCTGCGGTTTGACATAGACGGCATGGCCCTCAAGGTTTCCGGCACGGCAAGCGGTATTCCTAACGGCGGCGGGGGCTATGTGATTGACGCAAGAGAGAACCTGGCGTTCAGCGGCAACCAACGGCTTATCATCAGGGTTTCGGGAGTACGCGGCACGGACACCTTCGACGCGTTCAAACTGCTCAAACTGGAACTGAACAATGCGGCGCAGACTACGATAACGGACGGGATGAAGAACCGCAACGGTCCAACCTTTATCAACGCCCGGAACGGGGAGGCGGTGTTTGACATATCCCGCCTGCGGAACATCCGCAAGATAAACCTGGTGTTTTTCAACTGCACGGTTGAGGCCGTGAAGATCGAAGTTTTTTACGAGTAAGAAAGGGGACACAAGCCCAGCGTTGCCGGGCTTCCCCGTATTTATTTTTATGAAGGAGAAAGAACATGAAGAAAATGAACGCATTGATTGTGTGCATGACGGTGTGCGGCGCGGCACTATTCGCGCAAACGGAGGCCGACTTCAACACGAAAGTGGAGGGGAACGGCGTAGTGATTACCGGGTATAAGGGGCAGGGCGTGTCTGTCATAATTCCCGCAACTATCGGCGGGAAGCCTGTTGTTGAGATTGCTTCTATCGGGTTTTTTGGTAGCCAGGCCAGACTGACATCAATCACGATACCGGCCAGCGTTACCAGAATCGGCGAGGCGGCTTTTCAGGATTGCGACAGTTTGACATCAATCACGATACCGTCCGGTGTTACCAGCATTGGCAAATATGCTTTTTTTGATTGCAACAGCCTGACATCAATCACGATACCCTCAAGCGTTACCAGCATTGGTAATTCGGCTTTTTACGGTTGCAAGCAATTGAATAGCGCAACCCGCCAAAATATCGAAAAGCGGTTTGGCAAAGAGGTTTTTAGATATATGGGTGAGGGGTGAAAGACTGGCGTATTTGTTCACGCCGCATACCGAATAATCGGGGAAGCCCGGCCTTACCGGGCTTCCCTGTATTTGTTTTTAGCAAGGAGAAAGAACATGAAGAAAATTGCTGTATTGATGGTGTGCATGACGGTGTGCGGCGCGGCACTCTTCGCGCAAACGGAGGCCGACTTCAACACGAAAGTGGAGGGGAACGGCGTAGTGATTACAAAGTATAGGGGGAAAGGCAGGGCTCTTACCATCCCTGCAAGCATAGGCGGCAAGGCGGTTACCGGCATTAACCGAAGTGCTTTCGCCGACAATAAAAGCCTGACCTCCGTCACGATACCGGAAGGCGTTACCAGCATTGGCAACTCGGCTTTTTGGGGTTGCATCAAATTGACGTCAATCACGATACCCTCAGGCGTTACCAGTATTGACGAGGAGACTTTTTCCAATTGCGGCCTGACATCAATCACGATACCCTCAAGCGTTACCAGCATTGGCGATTCGGCTTTTGAGGCTTGTATGTTCCTGACATCAATCACGATACCGGACAGCGTTACCAGTATTGGCAATTTAGTTTTTTCTGGTTGTGCCCGCCTGAATAGCGCAACCCGCCAAAACATCGAAAGGCGGTTTGGGAGCAGAGTCTTTTAGGGAATAAGCAATAGACCTCTTGCAAAACTCAACGTTCGAAATTACAAATTCCGCAGATGAGATTAAATCGGAGACCGAATCGTTTACGACGGTTGCGGTAACGGTCGGCGACAATTTTGAACCGCTT
>JAIRNN010000093.1 GCA_031257995.1 Spirochaetaceae bacterium
AAGGATCGTGTGCCGGCGACAGGGCGGATGGAGAAAGAAGTATCCGCGTGGAACGCCATACGGAACGAAAAGGCACGGACCATAGACTGGCGTTTTACTGCCGCCGATGCCCGGATAAAGCTTAAGAGACTTTATCCACAGTCCCATAGTTGACTGCCTGATAGTTGTGACTTGGCACAACCGTTATGCCTGTTTCGCGTGCGGCATTGGGCATCCCCTCTTATAACTTGCAACTCGTAACCCTCTGCGGTATAGTGGAGTTATGCAGGATTATCTTTCTACGCTGAACCCGGAACAACGGGCGGCGGTAGAGCACACGGGGAAGCCGCTTCTTATTCTCGCGGGGGCGGGGTCGGGGAAGACGCGGGTGATTACAACGAAGATTGCGTATCTGATCCGCGAGAAGGGGTATAATCCGTATTCGATCCTTGCGGTAACGTTTACGAACAAGGCGGCGCGGGAGATGAAGGAGCGGGCGTGCCGGATTGAGGGGCGGGCGGAGAACGCGATGTTGCGAACGTTTCACTCGTTTGGGGCGTGGTTTCTCAGGCGGAACGCGGAGGCGGCGGGGCTGTCGCCGAATTTCACGATTTATGACGATGACGACACGGCGGCTTTGCTGGCAACCATCATGGCGGGCGCGCCCAAGGGGGAAGTGCGGGCGGCGGCGGGGCGGATTGCCCGCGCGAAGGACTATTTTCTCGATCCCGACAGTCTGGAGTTGCCGCTGGTTGACCATCGCAAGGAGTTTCGCGTGATCTACCGGCGTTACGAGGATCGGTTACGCGAGATTGGTAACGTCGATTTCGGCGATCTTATCAAGAAGCCGGTGGAGATTTTGCGGAATAACCCGGCGATCAAGGCCCGGATACACGACCGTTTTCGGGTGATCATGGTGGACGAGTATCAGGACGCGAACATCGCGCAGTTTGAGTTGTTGCGGGAGCTTTATGCGGACGGCGCGTATATCTGTGTCGTGGGCGACGATGACCAGTCGATCTACAGTTTTCGGGGGGCGGAGGTGCAGAATATTCTCCAGTTTCCCCAGAAGTTTGACGGGGTGGACACGATCCGCCTCGTCCGCAACTACCGGTCGGTTGCGCCGATCCTCAATTTGGCGGGGATTGTCGTGAACAACAACGCCGGGCGGCTTGGCAAGGAGCTCGTCGCCGAACGGGGAGACGGCAAAACACCCCGGCTGGTCTTTGTGCAGGACCAGGACACCGAGGCGAAGTTCTGCGCGAATCTCGTGGAAAGGGCGGTTGACGCGGGGGGCGCGTATTCGGATTGGGCGATTCTCTACCGGACCAACGCGCAGAGTCTCGGTTTCGAGACCGAGTTCCTAAGGCGGCGTGTCCCCTACCGGGTGGTTGGGTCGCTCAAGTTCTACGAGCGGGAAGAGATCAAGGACGCGCTGGCCCTGCTCGCTCTGATGTGCAATCCTCGCGACGAGGTGGCCTTCCGCCGCGTGGTGAATAAGCCCGTGCGGGGTATCGGCGGGACGACGGTCGAGCGCGTTCTCGAACAGGCATCGGGGGTGGGCGGTGATCTCCTCGCGGCATTGAACGAGGCGCAGACGGGCATGACGGCCAAGGCGCGGCAGGGAGTCCAGAGCTTTCTTACGGCTTTGGACGAGGCGCGGGGTTTGCTGGCGGGGAATACGCCGTCCGATGATGACGGAGTTGCCGAGGCTGACGGGGCCGCCGAAGTTGCCGAGATTGACGGGAACGGGGTTGCGCGGGAAAAACCGGGCAAGCGGGACAAGCGGGATGCCGGGGAGAAGGGGGGCAAAAAGGAAAAGCCCGCCCGGCCCCTGTTGAAGGGCGCGGAGGGGCTGTCCCTCTGTGTCGCAGCGCTTGCCGAAGGGTCGGGGATTGCCGGGTACCATCACGCGAACGACGACATCAAGGGCGAGTCGCGCCTTGCAAACTTGCAGGAACTGGTGAATGCGGCTTCTCTTTATCCGGCAAGCGCGGACGGTCTTGCCGAATTCCTCGAACACATCGAGCTTGACCGGTCAATCGAGAACGCCGAGGACAACGAGACCGATATGGTAACGCTCATCACGCTGCACAACACCAAGGGGCTTGAGTTCAAGAAGGTGATCATGACCGGCGTTGAACAGGGCGTTTTTCCCCGCTGGGATAAGCGCGATGCGGAGCTGGAAGAGGAGCGGCGGCTTTTCTATGTCGGCGTAACCCGCGCGATGGACGAGCTCTATATGACATGCGCCGAAATCCGCCGTGTCTGGGGGCAAACCCAGATGATGGAACCGTCTGTTTTCCTCCACGAAGCGCGGGATGCCGACATCAAACTGATAGGCGACGTTCCCTGGAGCTGGGAAAATCACCGCCGGACAACGGGATAAGCGTAAAACCGTTCAGATTTTTATTGACGACCGTGCCTTTTTTGGTTATATTTATAGCGGTTATTCCAAACCTTCAGTTTTGGAACAGTTACTCTATTTAGGTTTTGGAGGCAAGACAATGAGTACGGTTTACACGGATATTACCCTCAAAAATGCGGGGGATTTAGTGAGAGTTCAAGACGTCCACATTAAGGAAAAAGATGTCCGCCGTGTTACGGTGAACGCGCTGGTCGATACCGGCGCGGGGACGCTCGTTATTACCGAGTCTGTCCGTCAAAAATTGGGACTTGAGATCAAGGGCTCACGAAGCGCGTCCCTCGCGAACAATGAAAAGGTCTTCTGCAAGGTTACCGAGCCGGTGGACATCTCTTGGAAGAATCGGGAGACATCATGCAGGGCTTTGGTCGTCCCCGGCGAGGGCGATGTTCTGCTTGGCGCGATCCCGCTGGAAGACATGGACTTGGTGGTGTATCCCGCAAAACAGGAATTGCGGGGCGCGCATGGCGACGAGGTGGTTTGCCTCCTCAGATGAGACTGTTCCAAAATCGGTATGGGATCGCCAAACGTTACGCCGGGGGCGTTGCGGGGGCGGGAAACCCCCGCAGAGGGGGTAGCAGAGGGCCAAACGGAGGGAGATGTGGGTGCGCCTTAGCCGTAGGTGCGGACACATCGACCGGAGAGCGGACCGGAGCAAGGGGGAGACATCCCCCTCCTTTTCTCTTGCTGGAGAAACAAAAACGATGGATGTTTTAACGCCGGAACAACGAAGCCGATGTATGTCTCATATCCACAGTTCCGATACCAAACCGGAAGTGTTTTTTCGCAAGGCGTTGTGGAAGTGGGGTGTGCGCTACCGTAAAAATGTCAAAAACCTTTTTGGAAAACCCGATGTTGCCATACAAAAATACAAACTTGTGCTGTTCATAGATGGTGATTTTTGGCACGGCAACAACTGGAAGGAACGCCATTTTTCATCGCGGGAAGAAATGCTGGCCTCCTACTCCGATTACTGGCAAAAGAAAATCCGGCGCAACATCAAACGCGACCAAGAAGTGAACGAACACTATCAAACAAACGGCTGGACTATATTACGGTTTTGGACATCTGCCATCAAAAAAGATTTGAATAGTTGCATCATTGAAACCATTGAGGCAATAAACCGCCTTAAACAGGATAACGCCTAAATCACCATTAACCACAGACATTTATCACAATGAACCGCAGATGGCGCAGATGAACCCAGAAAAACGCTTATTTAACCACGAACCTTCACGAACAGACACAAACGGCTTAAAAGGATTGTGCGGTGAAAGTTCATGTTGGTTTGTGTCGTTTGTGGCAAAAGTTCCTAAAATCCGGTCGTTTTTTGAGGATTGAGCGTAAATAACATTGCCTGGAAAGGCGTTGTGGTCTACTGGCGGTTTTTAGCGGTTTGGCATAGAATGGACGTGTGAAAACGCTTGTGTACAATGCGAAAGTGTATCTGCGCCGAGGGACGTTTGCCGGGGCGGTACTGGTTGACGGGGACAGGATCGTTTCGGTGGGGACGAGCGAGGATCTGCTGGACCGGGTTCCGGCGGGGGTGCGGAAGGTGGATGCGGGCGGGGCGCTGCTTTTACCGGGGTTTTACGACAGCCATCTGCATTTGCAGGAGTTGGGGCGGTTTGAGCGTCAAATTAACTGCGGCGGGGCGGTCTCTGTCGGCGAGATTGTCGGATGGGGACGGGATTTTATCGAGAAAAACCGGATCCCGCCGGGAAAGATGGTGCTGGGGTTCGGCATCGACCAGGATTTGTTTACCCAAAGCGAGAAGCGTTATCCGACCCGCGCCGATCTCGACAAGATTTCCGCCGTTCATCCGGTGATTCTGCTCCGGGTCTGCGGTCATGTCGCGCTGTGTAATTCGCGGGCATTGGAGTTGGCCGGTATCGCGGACAAGGTACCGGTCATCGAGGGGGGCGTTGTCGAAACCGGGGAGGACGGGAGGCCCAGTGGGGTGCTCAAAGAGAATGCCGCCTCTCTTGTCCGTGCGCTTTTTCCGAAGCCCAGTCCCGGCGACCTCGTACTCCGGCTTGAGGCGGCGATGAAGACCGCGTTATCGTATGGGGTTACCTCTGCGGCGACCCACGACACGATGGGGCCGGACTTTCAGGCGGTACGGGCGGCGTATACCCAGATACTCACGGGAAACGGTGCGGGAACCGCTACGGAAAAGCGCGTTCCGATGCGTATCGTTATGCAATGCGGCAGTGCTGACAAAGACCGCTATCTGGACGAGTATATCAAGGAGGGTCTGGTTACCGGAACGGTGTTTGTGAAGGATTACCTCAAGATGGGACCGTTAAAGTTCTTTGCCGACGGTTCGCTGGGATCTCATACCGCCGCGCTTCGCGAGCCTTACGACGACAGTCCCGGTTCGCGGGGGGTTCCGGCGATGGGAAACGCCCTGCTCAAGGATCTGGTACGCAAGGCAGATGCGGCGGGCCTCCAGACCGGAATCCACGCCATCGGGGATGCGGCGATTGAGGCCGTCATTGAGACGTTTGAAGCGTTGCCGCCCGAATCGTCCCGGCGGAGGCACGGCGTTATCCATTGCCAGATCACCGACAGCGGCCTCCTCGACCGGATGGCGCGGCGAGGGGTTGTTGCCATCGTGCAGCCGGCGTTTCTCGCCCACGACCTCCACATCGCCGAAAAACGACTCGGCTCCGTCCGTGCCGCGACCTCCTACGCATGGGGCAGTATGGAAAAGCGCGGGATACGGAGCGCGTACGGCACCGATTGCCCGATCGAACACGTAAACCCGATGCAGGGCATTGCCGCCGCCGTCACCCGGCAGGACCGCGAGGGCTGCCCCGAAGGCGGTTTCTACCCCGAAGAGCGCGTCGACGTTGCCACAGCAGTGGGCAACTACACGGCAGGCAGCGCCTACGCCAATTTCGATGAGACGCGCCTCGGCCGCATCAAGGAAGGCTATCTCGCGGACATGGCCCTCTGGGACACGGACATCTTCACCTGCCCGCCTGATGCGATCCGGCAAGCCAAAACGCTCTGGACGATGGTTGGCGGGGGATACCCAATGCCACACGCAAAACGGGCACAACCCTAGCTGTGCCAAGCACAGCCGTTGTGTTAGAGTCTGTTTAGACATTCTTGCGGCACGGTGTGGGGCCCATAAAATATTCCTCCGCAGATAAATGCAACAGACCCCGTCTCCCCCTCGCTCTCACCCCTCCGGGGAATTGAAAATGGATAGTGGATAATGGAAAATGATGTCAAGTCTTGGAATAGGTTGACAGTTTTTATGCGCTTTTACGGTGCATATTTTCAGGCGTTTCATAGTTAAGGGCTAAATGAGGGCGGCGGGTGTTGTAAAGAAGCGCCGCCTCATCAATCGCCCGGAGCGCCTGTTTTTTAGTCCGCAACGAAA